>CACILF010000003.1 GCA_902587435.1 uncultured Pelagibacteraceae bacterium | reverse complement strand
TATTTTTATCATACAAGTATATCTTTAGAGATCCCAAACTGGATAACCCAACCAGATTTAAAATTTTATAGTAATTTTTACTTTTCAAAATTTTTTGGCTCTAGAATAATGGGCTTATTTTTTTTAACAATCTTATTTTTGCTAATAATAAAATTTTATAAACAAATTATTATAAATAAAATTTTGTTATTACTTACAATTTTTATTCTATATTCTTATTTATTTCCATTGGTTTACGGTTATTTTTTTGAACCTATTATACTGCCCAGATATATTATTTTTGTTCTTGTACCTATAACATTACTAATTTCTAATTTAATTTTTAAATTAAAATATATTCCCAAATTTGTACTTATTGGTTCTGTAGTGATTATGACTTTATTAAATTTTACTACTGAAGAAACTTTTAGACAATTCATGACGGACAGAAAAGTATACAAACCTGAATTTAATAAAGCTCTAAATATAGTAGAAAAATCTGATGAAAAAGAATTATTACTATTATTAAATCCTGTACAACGTGAATTAAAATCTTCTTGGGAAAAATCTACATTAAATTATTTAGAATATTTAAATCAAAAAAAAAATTATTCAATCTCGTTTATAAATAGAAAGAAATCAAAGAATCAAGAATACTGGATATTGTGTATTTATGATTTAAACCAAAATATTTGTAAATTAAAAAATAATTTAACCATAAATAATGAAATATATTTAAACCGAGGGAAATTAATCTTAGTTGAGGAAATCTTCTAAAAATCTCTGCTCTTATGGTAGCGGGAAGTGGGATCGAACCACTGACCTCGGGCTTATGAGTCCCGCGCCTTCACCTTTCTCTACGTTTTTATACCACAAAACGTTAAGAAAATAATAAAAATCCTAACGCAATGAGTCATATGTGTGTCAAGGATTTTCCAATTTTAGTGTGTCAAAGATTCTGATAACGTTTAGATATGAAAATTTTCATACATAAACTTTGGATACTAATAGGTATGATTATTTTTTGGTATCTTATTGTAGGATTTGCTTTTGGTATAACAGCTATCGGTATTTTTATTTTTTCTTATTTAATCGAAATCAGTCTAAATTTTATTTTAGATTTCAGTATATATAGAGCAATAGATATTTGGTTTTATAATTTAGAGCTTAATCACACTGAAAAAGTTCTTATATTTATTCCCCTAGTATTATTTTTTATGAGACCTCATTTAGCTGAATGGAGCAAAGATGATATTGATGCAGAAAATTATTCTATTTATAATCCATTTTCTCAATGGGGAGAAATTATTTATATGAAAAGGCATAAAGAGTTTTATAAAAAACATTATACAAACGATTATATTAAATGGAAAAAAGCAGAGGAAAAAAAGAAAAGAAATAAACGTAAAAAATGAAAAAACTTTTAGGGATCGTGGTTCTGGGTTTGTTGTTAAGTGGAAATGCTTATGCAGAAAACTGCCCTGAAGATATGAAACCAGAAGGCTACGATCAAACACTTAAATCTTTTGTAGAAGAAGTTCACGGTAGTTATTTTGTACCTGAAGAATCTTATAAATTTGGTTTAGAAATCCAAGAAGCAGTTAAAAACAAAGACTTAAAAAAATTATTATCATTAATTAAACACGACTTAATATCCGGACCAAAAATGAGTTTTTTTGACGGCAAAACTTTTGATGAAGCATTTACAGAAAGTTTTAGAAGTACAATTTTGAGCACTAAACCAGGATGTGTCCCCATAGGTGTTGATAAAGGATTTATTTTAGGCAACGGGCAAATTTGGTATGACAGGGTTGATTATAATATGTTTGATCTTCGAGAAGATTTGAAAAAGTATAAGTGGTTTTCAGAATTACCAAATATAGAGCAAATTAAAGCAGTTCGTGATTTTGAAACTATTTATGGACCTTGGTCTATAACAAGGATCACGCAAACCAAATAATGAGAAGAATATTTATATTTCTAATATACCCAGGTTTCTTAATTCCAGTTTTATGTATTTCTGCAATTCTTTACTTCTCTGGTATATTTCAAATATTTAAAACTTATGAAAACCATACCGTCAATGTTTGCATCAGAACAGTAGATTTAAAAAATAATGTTATGAAAGGTATAAAAACTAAAGACAATAAATTTAGATGGTTTGTTGTTTGCGGTCTTTTAGCAAATGAAATTCAAAATGATAATCAGCCTGGGCTTTTAAATAATGGTCAAATAGATATTTATACAGAATTAACAACAACAATAAAATGTTTAGTAGATGGACCAGGAACCTACACAGAAAATACAAAATTAAGTTCAATTGCTAATTTTGATGGCAAATGCACAATAGAAAAAATTGATAAATGGAATAATGGTCAAGAAATTTATAAAATTAATAAAGGACTAGTAACATATTAATACCTTATTCATTAAAGTAACTTCCCGAGTTCTCGAAATTCCGTTTCTGAGTGTGTCACACGTGTGTCAAGAATTGACTAAACGTTCTAGAATGGTAGCGGGAAGTGGGATCGAACCACTGACCTCGGGCTTATGAGTCCCGCACCATAAAAATTTATAACGGTTTTATTGGATAATTTCCAAAGAAAATTCAAAAATTTCCCTCTTAATGACGCATGAGAGACGCAGAAATTTTTTAATTTTTATATTAATGCAATACCTGATCTAAGATTTTAAAATTAACACAACGATGATCTAAATCTCCTTCAATTTCTACTTCAAACTTAGGATCAATATCTCCTTCAAGAACCTCAAGCATTTTTCTAACAAATCCAAATAATTCTTCGTCTCTTGCATAGAAATCAAATTTTTTTTTATATGTTATCATTAAGATATAAAGATTTAACATAACATTGAATAACTGTACTCTCTAAAACAGACTTTATACTAGAAACATCAAAAGTTTCATTGAATTCAGTATTTTTTATTCTTAAATGTACTTTCTCATTTATAGAATAATGATTAATTAAATCCTTTGGTTTATTATATCCAGCAAATAAAAATATAATCTCTTTTCCAAGACTAGTTTGTCCAGATTTGATGATTGGTAGATTTAGGTCTTGCCCATTTATTAAAACATTAACTTCTTCTGTAGATGAAGACTTATTTAAAGCAAAATAAGTTGCTGGTTTATAACAGTTTTCAATTCTAAATAGGAACATCATTTTATGATCTGGATTTTGTTCACCTTGTGCATAAACAGATATTTGATTGTCCTTTAATTCTTTAACTACCCAAGTAGCGTTTGCGGAAGTTATAAAATTAAGAAAAGAAAATAAGATTAGAAAGATTCTGAGCATGTTTAAGGATAAATTTAATATTAGGCTAATTTATGGCTAATCTTCTTTGTACTCTATTTTGATACCAAGTTCTGGATCTTCTTCTATATTTTCTAAAACTCCTTTTTCAACGTGATATTTTTTTTTGCAACTCGGACAAATAATTAATTTGATTTTTTTTTTGCTGGTACTCTGAGTTTTTTTCTACATTCTTCACACGGGAAGATTATAAACTTAGCTATTTCTGAGCTCATCTCTTGCCATAACTTCGGCTTCAGCTTCTGTATAACCCATTTTTTTATATTTATTCACTACATACTTAAATCTAGTATTATCTACAGCAGTTGAAACTATGGGGTCATCAGATTTAACATATTTAGATGCTTCTCCAATATCTTTCATTTGCTTACGTGTCATTTGAATAGAAGGTATAATAATTTTAAAAAGCACCCAACCTCCTACGACAACAAGAATTAAAATCAATATTTCCATAAAAATTTTTTCATTTATATTTCTTTTCTTCTAATCTTTTCCCATTCTCTAACGTTTGCAAGCAATAGTTCTGACTCTTCATTTGCTTTTTCAACCATTTTCATATGATTTGAAATTTCAGAAGTCTCAACATCTTGATATTTTTGGAACATTCCAAGTTGCATATATCCGGTAGACAAAATTTCATGATCTTGATTGTGTTGAATGCAAGCATCAATAGATAATAGTATAGCTTTTTTAATATCTTTTTTTGAATGTGAGAGATGTTTTTCATTAATAACCATGTATCCTGCATATTTTTCTAAAACTTTTCCATATGCATTAACTATCTCGTTTATTTTATCATTATCCATAAAAACTAGTTTATCAATGACGCATGAGAGACGCAATAATTCGGAAACCGTCTAGAATGGTAGCGGGAAGTGGGATCGAACCACTGACCTCGGGCTTATGAGTCCCGCGCTCTAACCAACTGAGCTACCCCGCCACTTGATTTATGTTGATTTATAATAGTTTTATATTTTGTTTCAATACTTATCCACAAGCCAGAATTCCATTGAAATAATGTTTTTCGAAGATAGTTTCATCATCGATGAGAATTGAAGAAGAACTAAAATTAGACTATTCGGATGTTTTATTTAGACCTAAAAGAAGCACACTTAAAAGCAGAAAAGACGTAAATCTTCTTAGAACATATAGATTTAAGTATAGCAAAAATGAATGGTCTGGTACTCCAATTATGGCAGCAAATATGGATGGTGTTGGAGAGTTGGGTGTTGCAGAAAAATTAAACGAATATGGAATGATAACATGTTTAACAAAGCAGCACGATGTTAAAAGAATTAAGCAATATAAAAAAATTAAGTCTATGTATCAAAATATTGCAATAAGCATAGGAATTAAAAAAGAAGACTTTCAAAATTTAGATAAAATAATGAAAGAATTTAGTTTCCTTAAATTTATTTGTATTGATGTAGCAAATGGTTACTCGGAGCATTTTACAAGTTTTATTAAATCGGTAAGAGATAAATATCCAACTAAAACCATTATAGCAGGCAATGTTGTTACAGCAGATATGACTCAAGAATTAGTGCTTAGTGGCGCTGATATAGTTAAAGTCGGCATAGGGCCAGGGAGTGTTTGTACAACAAGGATCCAAACTGGTGTTGGATATCCACAATTAAGTGCAGTAATTGAGTGTGCAGATGCTGCTCATGGATTAGGTGCACATATAATTGCTGATGGCGGATGTACTTGTCCAGGAGATGTTGCAAAAGGTTTTGGAGGTGGGGCTGACTTTGTTATGCTTGGTGGGATGCTGGCAGGTCACGATGAAGGAAAAGGTAAATTAGTAAAATCTAATGGATCAAAATATATAGAATTTTATGGTTCAAGTTCTGATATTGCTAATAAAAAACATTATGGTGGATTATCAGATTATAGAAGCAGCGAAGGTAGAACTGTTAGAGTTAAGTATAGAGGAAAAATAAAAGATACTATTTTAAATATATTAGGTGGTGTCAGAAGTAGTTGCACTTATGTTGGAGCTCCATCACTTAAACAGTTAAGCAAATGCACCACATTTGTAAGAGTTAGTAATCAATATAACGATACTTTTTCAAAGTAAATTAGGTCTTTAATAAAAAATAATAGAAATATTAACAGTAATGTGCTTTATTTTTTTTTATAAAAATTATTATTGATTATGGAAAACCTATATACAGATTATTCGATTCCAACAAAAATTTCTGAAAAAAGAATTTATGATATTTATTGTGATAATTATGATTCCATACATTATTTGTTTGTTGAGTTTCAATTCTCATGGCTTCAACAAGCTTATAACGCTCTGAAGGATTTGGATAAATATAATATCCTAGTATATTTGTATAAAGAAAACTTTGTTGAACTCAATGAATTATTTAAGGTTAAATCTTTAAATGAATTTTATATTAACCCTAGATTTAATTTAGATAAAATTAATATAGTTCAAATATCAAATAAACTTAGACTTTCTAAAGAAACTACAAGAAGAAAAATTTTAGAGTTAGAAGAGGATGGAATATTAGTAAAGGAAAAAAAAAGAATTTCTGTTACATTGAAAGCAGGCCTGCTTCAAAAACCAGAACATACAATTAATTCTTTTTCAAAAATTTTACAAAATGTTTCATATTTATTGCACAATGAAAAAAAAGTAAAAAAATATTATCCAAAAGAATTTTTTGTAAGAAAAATAAAAAATAGATTTACTCAAATTTTAGCAATTTTTTTAGAGTACCAAATAGAATATTTGCTTACAAGAAAAGTGCTAGCAAACAATGATATGGAAATGTGGTTTATTGTTGGTTCCTTGCTTTACAATCAAATCATGTTTGTAAAAAAATCAGAAAAAAAAAATCACTATCAAAAAGAGTGGATAGATAAAGTGTTAAATGTAGGAGAAAAAAGAGGAATAAATGCTATGTCAATTAGTGACCTTACAGGAATTCCTAGACCAACTGTAATTAGAAAACTAAAAAAATTACTAAAACAAAATGATATATTTAAAGATAAAGACAATCTTTATTATATTACGGATGGGAAGTTGTTTGCAGAATTGAACAAACTAAGATTGCTTAATATAAAAAAACTTACAACTACAATTTCAAGAATTAATAATATTATTTTTTTTTCTTAAATAGAAACTATTATTCCAGTTACAACAATAACAGTTGCAATCAACCCAAAGAAAATAGTTGATTCCATTTTTTCTTTTTTTTTAGCTAATCTTACATTGTTTAGTAGAACGTTTATATCTACTCTTTTTTTTATTCTTGAAGAATTTTTTAATGAGTGAAGTTCACCTTCCATGTTTTGGGTCTCAACTGAATTATTTGTGATCTGCTCTCCACTCATATAATTCAAATTTAACCACATAAAATGATTGTGAACAATTAATTGATTGTCCAATTTGGGTTGATAGAAAAAAGTACCCTATAATAGTTCTAAATTATGAATTTTTATAATTTTTTTGGTTAAGAGGTTTGGATAAAATCTCTGCTTTATATTTATTTTTTTCTATTTCAATTTCTAATAAATTTTTTTCTATAGAATTTATATCTTTTTCAATATTTAAATATCCAAATGCTAAATTTTTATTAAAATTAAATGAATAATTTCCTGAAGTTGTTCTTCCAATAATTTTACCATCAAGATAAATAGGCTCGTCATGAAGAATTAATGGCTCACCTGGTTTGCTATTATTTAAAGTTAACATTACAAATTTTTTTTTATGTTTTTTTTCCTTAATTTTAAGTAATGCTTCTTTACCAATGAAATTTATTTTTTTTTTATAACTGATTGCAAAACTAAGACCTGCCTCATATTGGTTTTCTTCTGGAGAAATATCATGTCCCCAGTGTAAAAAACCACTTTCCATTCTCATAATGTCCATGGCGTGCATACCGCAAAGACTTAATTTATATTTTTTTCCTTCATTTACAATTAAGTTATATATTTCTTTAGCTTTATCTTTTTTTATATAAAGTTCATAACCCAATTCGCCTACATAAGATAATCTTTGAGCCCAGATTTTTATTTCATTAATTTTAATATATTTTGCAGTACCAAATTTAAAATTTTCATTAGAATAATCGTCGTTACTTAAATCTTTCATTAAGTCTCTGCTTTTTGGTCCAAATACACCAAGCACACAATAATCGTCAGTGCTATCTGATATTTTAATATTTTTAGATAAGTATTTCTCTATATGGAATTTATCATGTTCTCTATTTGCAGCACCAGTTACAACTCTATAAAGATCTTCTTTTAAACAAACAACTGTTAAGTCTGTTTCAATACCTCCATCTTCATTAAGCATTTGAGTATAAGTACATTTTCCAATCTCTTTTTTAATATTTGCTGTACAAATTTTTTGAAGTTCTTCGTAAACAGTTTTGCCTTCTAAATCATATTTAGCAAATGGAGTTAATTCAAATAATCCAATATTTTTCCTTGCATTTTTTGTCTCAAATTCTGCTGATGGATACCAATTTTGATAATTATAAGAATATTTATATTCGGCAACCTCTCCATTTTTTGCAAACCACATTGGTCTTTCATATCCTCCTGAAACTCCAAAACATGCTCCAGATTTTTTTAACTCTTCATGGTAAGGAACTAGTTTTTGATTTCTCGAAGTTTTATGTTGTTTAAATGGCCAATGCATTCCATACAAATCTCCTAGGGTCTCTGTTATTCTTTCTTTTATAAAATTGATATCCGAATGAAATTTTTGAAATCTTTTAATATCGTAAATAAATAAGTCTTCATTAATATAACCATTCATTAACCACTCAGCAGTGACTTTTCCTACGCCTCCCCCACTTCCAATTCCAATACTATTTAATCCACAGCATGCAAATAAATTTTTAAATCCTGGTATTTCTCCTAATAGAGTATTTGTATCAGGGGTAAAAGACTCTGGCCCTGCAAAGAATTTTCTAATTCCAGCTTTTTCTAACATAGGAACTCTTTTTAAAGCTGCTTCTAAATAAGGCTCAAAATGCTCAAAATTTTCTGGAAATTCACCATATGAAAAATCTTCTGGAACTCTGTTAGTTTTATTGAATGCAGGAATTGATTTTCCTTCAAATATTCCTATTAACATTTTTCCTGCATCTTCTTTTAAATATAAACTGTCATCAAAATCTCTTAAAACTGGGATATTTTTTGGTAATTCATTAATTCCTTCAGTAATTACATAAAAATGTTCTGCAGGATATAATGGAATACTAAAACCAGTATCTTCACCGATTTGTCTAGACCACATCCCTGTTGCAAGAACAATGTATTCGCATTCAATAGTTTTGCCATTTACAACTGCTCCTGCCACTCTTCCATTTTTTTTAATTATTTTTTCAACTGGTGCTTTTTCAAATATTTTAACACCTTCTTTTCTTGCAGCTTTTGCGAGTAAATTTGTTACTCCAATTGGGTCAGCTTGACCATCGCCTGGCATAAAAATTCCACCTAAAATATCTTGTTCATTAATGATTGGATAAATTTTTTTTATCTGATCAATATTTAATACCTCAACATTTACATCAAACAATTGTGCTGTGGTCGCTTGTCTTTTAAGTTCTTGCCATCTTCCCTTTGAAGTTGCAATTGATAAAGCTCCGTTTAATTTTAATCCACTAGAAAAATCTATTTCTTTTTCTAATTTTTTATAAAGTTCTAACGAATATTTTCTAATCTTTGTTACACCTGCAGAAGGCCCTAATTGACTAACAAGACCAGCCGCATGCCAAGTGGTACCCGAAGTTAATTGGTCTCTTTCAAGTAAAATTGTATCTTTCCAGCCAAATTTTGCCAAATGATATGCTGTTGAACAACCAGTTACACCACCCCCTATAACAACAACTTTTGTACTGCTAGGCAGTTCTTTTTTCATTTATCTATTTTATAGCTTCTGCAGAAGATAAAAAAGAGTGACCAAAAGCATCGGCAACAGCTTTATAAGTAACCTGACCTTTATAAACATTTAACCCTTCAAGAAAATTCTTGTCTTCTTTTAATGCTTTTTGATAACCATTTGAAGCAAGTTTGTTTAAAAAAGGAAGTGTAGCCTTATTTAATGCTATAGTCGAAGTTCTTGGTACTCCACCAGGCATATTAGCAACACAATAATGAACAACATCATCAACAATATAAGTAGGTTCAGCATGTGTTGTTGGTTTGCTTGTTTCAACACATCCACCTTGATCAATTGCTACATCAACAATTACTGATCCTCGCTTCATTAATTTCAACATGTCTTTTGTTACTAATTTTGGAGCTTCTGCTCCTGGAATTAATACTCCACCAACTAATAAATCTGCCTCTGCAACCAATTTATTTAAATCTATTTTATCGCTTTGTTGAGGAATTATTTTATCTCCAAATATTTCAGTTAATTGTTTTAGTCTTGCTTCAGATTTATCTACAACATAAACTTTTGCTCTTAAACCTGTTGCAATAATCGCTGCGTTTTCTCCTACAACACCTCCACCTAAAATTACTACTGTTCCACCTTCAACTCCTGGTGCTCCACCTAATAATAATCCTCTTCCTTTTTGATTTTTTTCTAAACAATGAGCTCCCGCTTGTACTGACATTCTTCCAGCAACTGCGCTCATTGGTGCTAGCAATGGTAATCTTCCATTTTTATCTGTAACAGTTTCATAAGCTATGCAAATTGATTTTGAATTAATTAATCCTTGTGTTAATTCTTTTGCTGCCGCTAAGTGAAGATAAGTAAAAACAATTTGATTTTCTCTAATCATTTTTACTTCATTTGATAAAGGCTCTTTAACTTTAACAATTATTTCTGAATCATTAAAAATATCTTCTGCTTTGTCTATTATTTTAGCTCCAACAGATTTGTATTGATCGTTATCAAAACCAGCTTCAAAACCACCATTATTTTCAATTAAAACTTCGTGCCCATTTGAAACTAAAGTTTTGACACTATCGGGTGTGAGTCCAATTCTATTTTCTTGAGGTTTAATTTCTTTAGGAACTCCAATTTTCATAAAGAACTAATTTTTTTTAGATTTTGCGTAATTATTAATTCCAGTTCTAAGTTTTTCAATTATTTCATCAATATGTTTTTTTTCAGAAATAAACATTGGTGCTATAATTAAACAATCTCCTGTTGCCTTAAAATTTACTCCTGCATCATAACAATGTTTAAAACATGTAAAACCTGCTACACCAGGTTTTTTATCCATTTTCATATCAATTCCTGCCATCATTCCATATCCTCTTATATTTTCTACTACATCGATATCTTTCAGTGAAAAAATTGCTTCTTGAAAATAAGGTGCCATTTCTTTTGACCTATTAAATATATCTTCTTTTTCAAAAATCTCTTGAACAGCAAGCGCTGCTGCCACTGATACTGGAATGCCTGAATAAGTATAACCGTGAAATAATTCAATTGTTCCTTTTGGAGCATTATCCATTATTGCATCATAAATTTCCTCTTTACATGCAACAACCCCCATTGGAACAATTCCATTAGTTGTAGCTTTAGCCATTGTCATTAAATCTGGTGTTACACCAAATTCTTGGGCTCCGAATGGAGAACCCATTCTTCCCCAACCTGTAATTACTTCATCAAAAATTAATAATATTCCATGTTTATCACAAATTTCTCTTAATCTTTGTAAATAACCTTTTGGTGGAACCAGTGTTCCTGTTGAGCCTGCTACAGGTTCAACAATACAAGCTGCAATATTTTCGCCTCCAAAATTTGCACAAATTCTTTCTAAATCATTTGCTAGTTCTGCTCCAGTTTCTGGCTGTCCCGATACAAACTTATGTTCCGGTAAATGTGTATGTCTCATATGCACTACACCAGGCATTAAAACACTTGCAAATGTTTTAACGTTATTAACCATTCCTCCTACAGAAGTCGCTCCAATGTTCATTCCGTGGTATGCTCTTTCTCTTCCAACAAATCTAAATCTTTGACCTTCTCCTCGTGCTTTATGATAAGCAACTGAAATTTTAATTGCTGTTTCAACAGCTGTTGATCCGCAAATTGTATAAAAAATTCTATTTAAATTCCCCGGTGTGTGTTTTGATATTTTTGTTGCAAGTTCAAATGACCCACCAAAACCTTGTTGAAATGGTTGTGCGTAGTCTACTGTCTTTAATTGTTTAGTAATTGCTTCAATAATTTCTTCTCTACCGTGACCAAGTGGATTACAAAATAATCCAGAGCTCGCATCAATTTGAGTTTTTCCTTGATGATTTTTTAAATATACTCCTTTTGCCTCTACTATTAATCTTGGATTTTCTTTAAAGTCTTTATTTGAAGTAAACGGCATCCAATGCTCATTAAGAGAATTAGGCATTTTAAATTTGTTTTCTGAACTCATAATTTTTTAATTTTTTTAGTAATTCTAATTTCTGATTTCATAGACTAATTTTTAAAACCTCTCCATAAAAATCGTAATTTAAAAGTACACTTATAAGTTGTATGTAGTCCCTTCTTTAAAAGGGTTCTAATAAACTATCATTTACAAGTCTCTTATTTTCTACTTTAATTATGTTTTTAAATTTAAAAAACAGGAGATTAAATGAGAAAAATAATTAGTTTTATTCTAGGAACTATTGTTGCTCTTAACTTGTCTGTTTCAGTTGCTAACGCAGCTGCAAACGAAGTTAGAGTTGCATTCTTCTTAGAGTGGGCAACACCAAACCAAGAAGCAAAAGTTAAAAAAACTTTTGATAAAGCTTTGGGTGTGCCGGTAAAATGGACTAACTTTGCAACAGGTGGTGAGATGACAGAGGCAATGTTATCTGGAGATATTGATATATCTTACTCGCAAGGTTTAACACCATTCGTAAACGCAGTTAATGCTAAAGCACCAATTAAGCTTGTTGACATTGCGGTTATATACGGAATGGGTGGAACTACTTGTGTTGCTGCCAAAGGTATTGATAAAGGAAATGCTTCTTCTAAATTAGATGGTCAAAAAGTTGCTGTTCCTTTAGGAACTATGGCTGACTACGTTTTCAAAGAAACTATGAGAGTTGTAGGAGCTGATATTTCTAAAATGAAAGTTGTTGATATGAACCCAGAAGATGGATCTGCAGCATTTGTTAACGGTGACGTTGCAATGGCATGTTTATTTGGTGGTAAGTCTATCAAAGCAGCTAAAGAAAAAGGTGCATCATTACTAACTGTTAAAGAAGCTCAAGATGCTGGTATTGCTGGTATTGATATTACTTCAGTAACTAACAAATTCCTAAAAGAAAACCCAGGAATGGTTAGAACTTTCGTTGAAGTAACTCACGAAGCAAACGCTAGATACAATGATGGAAAAGCTGACATGAACATAATCGCAAAAGATGCGGCTATGGATCTTGCAGGTACTAAAAAGCAAATGGGTGGTTTTGAATTCCCTAATGCAGGTACTATGAAATCTAAGTATATGAATAAAGGTGGTATACTTATGACTTACCTAGAAGTTATGGGTAACATGTTTGCTACTTCAGAAAATCCAGCTCTTAAAGATTACGCAGCGGTAGTAGACACTAGTTTTCTTCCGTAATTAAGAGTTAAGAATAGAATATTAAATAGGCGCCAATTGAATAAATTGGTGCCTATTTTTTTTTTAAAAATTCTAATATAAAGTTCTATTATTATGAGCAATTTAGTTTCTCAAAATGTAAATATGATTTTCAAATCTCCAAAAGGAGAAACTGTTCATGCGCTAAAAGATATAAGTTTTACTTTAAAAAAAGGTGAGTTGTTAACTGTACTTGGTCCTTCAGGTTGTGGAAAAACAACTTTATTAAATATTGCGGCTGGTTTTCTTCGTCCAACTTCTGGAAATATTACACTTGGTGATAAAGAAATAGACGGACCAGGAGTTGAAAGAGGAATGGTATTTCAACAAGGTGCTTTGTTCGAATGGTTAACTGTTGCAGAAAACGTAAACTTTGGTTTGCGAATGAAAAAAGAAGATCCAGTAAAAACTGCACAAAAAGTTGAAGAATGGCTTGATATAGTTGGGTTAAAAGGTTTTGGAAATACTCCAACTTATCAATTGTCAGGTGGTATGCAGCAAAGAGTAGCTCTTGCAAGATGTTTGATAAATGATCCAGATCTAATATTAATGGACGAACCATTGGGTGCATTAGATGCGTTAACAAGAGAAAAAATGCAATCTCTTGTTTTAAAGATTTGGAAAGAAACAGGAAAAACAATTATTTTAATTACTCACTCAGTTGAAGAAGCATTGTTATTGGGAGAACGTGTTTACGTTATGGCTCCTAGGCCTGGAAGAATACATAAAGAATACAATCTTCCATTTGCCAACATGGGATTAAATGAAGATTTAAGAGAAATTAAAAATAACAAAGAGTTTGTATCCAAAAGAGAAGAAATTTTATCAATGATTTGGGACATGGAAGAAGAAATAATGGGTAAAGAAAATTAAAATGATTACTGGAATTATTACTTTTTTAATTATTTTTGCTGTTATTGGATCTATTCTTTATGGACAAAGGTTAGTAAAAACTGAAAAAACAGATGCAGTTTTTGGAAATCCTGAGAGAGCTAAAGGAGGTGTGCATTGGGTCATAGTTGGATCTAGTTTTCTTTTATTGTCATGGCTTTACTATTCTTGGGACATAGCAAAAGCATTCTATCCAAAATCTGCAAATGAACTTTGTCAAGTTGCAAAAGTTAATGAATCATTACTTTCTTTAAAATATCTTTTTCCAATTGAAGAAAGACAACATAAAAGTACTGCTCTTATTAAACGTGAGAATATTAATATACAAAACAAAATAATAATTATTCAAAATTCACCTGGTTTAAAAGATCAAGATAAAGAATTATTTGTTAAATTACTTAACAAAACCAAAAAAACTATACCTTTGCTAACTGATGAAAAACTTTTAGAAACTGAAACAAAAATTAAAATTAAAGATTTAACAACTAGAATAACTTGGCTAACAGAAGATTTTCAAAAAGTAAGTTATCCTCCAATTAAAAGTATAGAAGAAGAAAATAAAAGAATAGAAGCGTTAAAAAAACAGCTTGGCTGGGGTGCAACAGGAATGGAAGTCCCACCTCTTCCAGAAAGTAAAAGAGGATTAAAATTTCATACAGCAGCTGAAGAATTAAACAAAATTAGTGATGAGTTTTTTGCATTAAGAAATCATAATCCTGAATATCTAAGATTGTTAGAAGAAATTAGAAAAGAAATTAAAGAATACAAAGATGGGTTAGATGATAGTCAGGAATTAGAAATGACTTTCATCAAGGAAATTAAAAAATTAGGACAAAGAATTGAATATGAAAGTGTTTTTCCTCCTAAAGCCCTAGATGAAATGGAAAAATCAATCAGAGAATTTGATGTTGTTCAAAAAAATGAACAAGGAAATTTAATTTACATAGATATTTTTTTGTTTCCTGCTGGAACTATTGTTGCGAGTGGTCCAACATGTGCTGAAGATGGTCCAGGAAGATGGCTTCCAAAACCTTCTGATACATTTAGAATTTTTGGTGATCTTTTAAAACCAAGTGTTGGATTTAAAATGATTCCAATGATTTGGTATGAAATGATGGGTGTGAACAGAATAATTGGCTTTATATTGCCAGATTGGATAGCGGATCTTATGCCAGGAAAATATCCAGTCCATAGTGCTGATGGAACTGTAAAACCTAACTTTAAAAGCAAAGTATTGGATGTTGTAACAGGTGAGTTTGATGCATTTAAAATTCCAGTTCCAACAGGACATATTTGGGATTCATTTTTAAGAGTGTTTCTAGGACTAACACTTGGTATTATTTTAGGAGTTCCATTAGGTCTGTTTATGGGGCTAAATAGATTTGCTAAAGGATTTTTTGATCCACTAGTTGAATTATACAGACCAGTTCCTCCTCTTGCATGGGCTCCATTAGTTATTACTGTTTTTGGAATTGATAACTTGGGAAAAGTATTTTTATTATTTATGGTTTCATTTTCTATTATGATTATTTCAGCAAGAGCTGGTGCATCGGGAACTCAACTTTCAAAAATTCATGCCGCCCATTCATTGGGTGCTTCTAGATGGCAAATATTAAGAGAAGTTATATTTCCTAATTCATTGCCTGAAATATTAACAGGTGTAAGGGTTGCAGTTGGTATGTGTTGGGGAACATTAGTTGCTGCTGAATTTTTGGCTGGTACTTCAGGAATTGGGTTTGTGGAAAATGTCGCAAGAAAATATATGCAATATGAAGTTATTTGGATAACTATATTCGTAATGGGAATGCTGGGACTATTATTCGACGTTACAATTAGAAAAATAATAGATAAAACAATCCCATGGCGTGGAAAAGGTTAATATTTCTATTTTTTTTTCTAACTTCAATTGTTGAAGCTAAAGAATTTGGCCTAAAAAAAATTATTTCATTAGAAGAACCTTGGGGCTCCACTTTCATAAGTGATACTGAATTATTAATTACCGAAAAATCAGGCAAAATAAAATTATTAAACATAATTAACAATAATATTAGTGAGATAGATCACGACTTAAAAGTACTAAATTATGGTCAAGGTGGGCTCTTAGATATAATATTTCATAATAATTCTGTATGGGTATCCTATACCGAACAAAGAGAAAATTGGGAAACAAGTACATCTATAGCTAAAGGATTATTTGATAAAAATAAAATAAATTTTAAAAATATTTTTCAAGCTTCTCCACCAATCGACTCTCCATATCACTTTGGATCTAGACTCGCTATTAAAGATGATTATTTGTTTGCTTCGCTAGGAGAGAGAGGACAAGGTATGATTGCTCAAGATGAAACAAAACATCCTGGAAGTATTATTAGAATTCATTTGGATGGAAGTGTTCCAAAGGATAATCCAAAATTTAAAGATAAAAAAAAATGGCTTCCTGAGATTTATCAAATAGGTGTAAGAAATCCTCAAGGATTAACATTGTCGCCCTTTGATGGAAAAATTTATATTAGTAATCATGGTGCTAAAGGTGGTGATTGGTTTGGTGAAGTTAAAGAAGGGGAAAATTATGGTTGGAAAATATTAGGATGGGGAGGCACAAACTATAGTGGTACAAAAATTGGTCCTAAATGGAAACCAGGTTTTACAAAAGCAATTCAATATTGGGTGCCTTCTATTGCAACAAGCGCAATTACTATTTACAAAGGTGAAGAATTTAAAGAATGGAATGGTTATGCCCTTATCACTTCCTTGAAAGATAAGTCGTTGAGAAAACTTGATTTTTCTGACAAAAAAAATGTTAAAGAAGATATTGTTTTCAAGAATAAAATTGGAAGAATAAGAGATATACAAATACATCCGAGTACTGGTAAGATATATTTTTTAAGTCATAATGCGCTATGGTTAATGGAAAAAAACTAAATCAGATAATAATAAAAATTTTAAAAAAAAATGGTTTAAATACAAGCCATGCAACAATTTGTTCAAAAGCATTAATAAATGCTGAACTAGTCGGTGCTCATTCTCATGGGTTATCGAGATTAAAAATGTATTGTGACAGGATTCAAAAAAAAGTCATTAATCCAAAACCAAAGATTAAAATTAAAAAAATTTCTCAATCAATAAGTCGAATAGATGCTAATAATAGCATTGGATTTGTAGCTGCTGATATTGGAATAAAACAAGCAATTAAAAATGCAAAAAAAACAGGAATAGGATTGGTTGGAATTAAGAATAGTGGCCACTACGGTTTATCAGGTTATTACGCAGAACAGGCTGTTAAGAAAAATTTAATTATTTTTTGTTTTACAAATGCTCCACCAGCAATAGCTCCCCATGGTGCAAAAAAAAGTTTATTTGGAACAAATCCAATATGCTTTGGAACACCAACATCATCTAAAGTTCCTTTTATTTTAGATACGTCTGTTTCGGTAATTAATAGAGGTAAAATAAGAGTTGCTGCAAGAAATGGAAAAAAAATACCAGAAGGAGTTGCTTTAGATAAATTCGGTAGACCAACAACAGATGCAAAAAAAGCATTGGCAGGTGTTCAATTACCGATAGCAGGATTTAGAGGTTCAGGACTTGCGTGGATGGTTGATATATTAAGTGGTGTTTTTACTGGAGGAAATCATGGAGGAAAAGTAAAAGATCCTTTTGATGATTTTTCAGGTCCACAAAATATTGGTCACTTATTTTTTGCTATGAAGCCGAATCTTTTTGTTGGAAATTATAGTGAAAGAATAAAAGAAAATATTAAAAGAATAAAAAGATTACCTAAAATAAAAGGTGTAAAAGAAATCTTGTATCCTGGTCAAAGCAAACAAAGAAGATATAAAAAAAATCTTAATAAAAAGATTAATATTACAGGAAATATTGCAGAGGATCTTAGAAAATTAAATGCTTAACAAAGAAATTTTAACCAAAATTTTTAAAAAATTGTTGGAAGAAGCAAAGAATTCTTATGATGATTTCAATTCCGCTGATGGGAAAATAGGAGACGGTGATTTAGGCGTTACAATCTTACACGGTTTAGAAGAGATAAATAATAGTATTAATAAATTTAGCGATGATATAGGCGCAAACTTTATACTTTGTTCTCAAGCTTTTGTCAGAAAATCTGGATCTAGTTTTGGTACTTTAATTGCTTTCTCATTTATGAATATTTCAAAAAATTTGAAAGGAAAAAATGAGTGTAATCATGACGATATTGTTTCAATCTTTGAAACTGCATTAAAAACTATACTTGAAAGAGGAAAAACTAATCTTGGAGATAAAACTATTGCGGATAGCTTAGATTTAATAATTAAAAATCTCAAAAATAACCAAAATTACTCTGATGTATTTAAATCATCAACAAAACAAGCCTTAGAAGATTTTAAAGGAAAAAAAATCAAAATAGGCCGGGCAAGAATGTTTGAAGATAAAACAAAAGATTTAGACGACCCTGGAATGTTTGCTTTAAATAGATTAACCTCAGTATTTTAGCTCATGGAAACATTAATACTTTTAGCTTTAGTAATAGTTGTTGGTTGGGTGTTGTTTAGACCCTTTTCAAAAAGAGAGCTTGATAAGTACAATGATAGAGACAATTGGCCAAATATGGATTTATAACAGAAATCCCCTACATTGTATTAACACTTCCAATTATATTAAAATTTTTATCTGAAATTATAATTTCTCCAGAAGATGTACCTATATTTAAAATTGATGAAATAACTACATAGTGAGTAACAAAAACTAAGTTTTTATCGCTATTCCAATTTTTAATATATTTTTTTAAATCGTTAATTTGTTTAGTTTCATTTTTAGCAAACCTCTCATCGTAAAATGAATTTAAAGCATCAAAAGTTTCAAAATTTTTAAATGCATATTTTGCTGTATCTTTGCATCTGCACCACTCACTTGACAGCACTTTATCAATTTTTATTTTATTATTTTTAAAAAAAAGACCTATTTTCTTTGATTGCTTAATCCCGTTTTCACTTAAATTTCTTTGAGTAGAACAGTCTTTGATATTAAAAATTTCTGGATCACCATTTCCAGGTGCAATTGCATGTCTAATAAAAATTATTTTATTACCTTCTTGGAGTGAGGTTAAAATTTTATCATCAGCAAAAACATTGTTTGTGAAGTTTAACAATCCAATAAATAGAATTGTTAAAAATTTTTTCATTTAATGACAGGTTTGATTGTATTTTTTCAATCTCCAATAATTATATGGCCAGGGTGTTAAAAAACCAACTGTTAGCATTATTGGGACAATCCACCAATTTAATATGGCGCCACCAGTTAAAATATAATCTGTAGCATTCATTGCTATCTCCATACTTATCATGGCAATAATGCTCATTCCCATTGCGGTCTTCAATGATTTTAGAAATGGAATGTTTTGTTTAATTAAAATTATAGTTTCTAAAATAATACTCGTTATTAAACCATTTATAATTGCTAAAATCATAATATTTAAAACTGGAAATGGAATTTTTGTTAACTGAAAAAATAATATTGTGCCAAAATCCCCAATAGCACATCCAAGTAAACACCAAGCTGTGTTTTTTGCACTTCTTTTCCAAGTGTGATTACATGACCAATTAAATTTTAGTATCTCTTGGCTCATTAGTTTATTTTTATATTAGCAACCATACCTATCTCATAATGCCCTGGCACATTGCATGCCGCTTCAAGATTTGCTGTAGTACTAAATTTCCAAATTATTTCACCAATTTCATTAGGTTCCAATAAAACACTATTGGAATGAGAATGAGCCATTGAATGATCTTTTTTTGCCATTTCTTTCATTTTTTCTTTATCAATTCTGTCTGCTAATAATATTTCGTGTTCTACCATCTTCATCATTTCTGGCTGATGCTTAATATGCATTTCTTTAGTAGCAATATTAAATTCATGAACTAGTTCACCGTAGTTTTTAACAATAAATTTAATTGTTTCACCTTTTTTTATATTTAATACATTTGGTTCAAAATAATTATCATACATTTTTATTTCAATTGTTCTGCTTATTTCTGATAATTTACCTTTCTCTCCTATCATCTTCATTGATGATGCAAATAAAATGTTTGGAATTAAAAAAAATATTAAAATTAATTTTTTCATACTAGTTTGTTGGTTTAAAAATTAAACAAAGGCCATTATTACAAAATCTCATACCATTTTCACCAGGGCCATCATCAAAAACATGTCCGTGATGTGCTCCACATTTTGCACAATGATATTCGACTCTTTTCATTCCAAATGAGTAATCAGTTTTAGTATTAAAAGCCCCTGGAAGAGCCTCTGTAAAAGAGGGCCAACCAGTTCCACTATCATATTTTGTATTAGAGCTAAACAATTTGGCATCACAATTGGCACAGTGATAAAAGCCATCTCTCTTTTCGTAAAGCAAAGAACTAGTAAACGGACGTTCAGTTCCTTCATTAAAAAGTATATGTTTTTGTTGTTCTGTTAGATTTTGATTTATTATTTTTTTTGTAGCTGAGTATAAATATTTATATGGAAATAATATTAGTGAAATTACTGATGCGCTGAATAATTTTAAAAAGTTTCTTCTCATAAAATTATAGTATAAATACTAAAATAGATTACAATGAGCCTCATTGACACAACGTAATTTTCAGATATTTAATTTGTGAATATGAGATTAAAAAATAACAATAAAGCGCCTAATTTTAAACTTGCTAGTACAGATGGAAATATTTTTGAATTAAATAAAGTTAAAAAGAAGAATATAATTTTATACTTTTATCCAAAAGATGACACTCCTGGGTGCACAATAGAGTCTAAAGATTTTAGTAAATTAAATAGTTTAATTAATAAGAATAAAAGTATCGTTCTTGGTATTTCAAAAGATAGTATCGAAAGTCATTTAAAATTTAAAAAAAAATATAAATTAAAATTTGATTTATTGTCTGATGAAAAAAAAGAAGTAATAAAAAAATATGGTGTTTGGGGAAAAAAATCTTTTTTAGGTAAAGAATTTATGGGAATAGTAAGGACTACATTTTTGATTAATTCTCAGGGAAAAATTCACAAAATTTGGAATAATGTTAGGGTTAAAGACCATGCCAAAGAAGTTTTTGAAGAGTTAAAAAACTTAAATTAAATTTTATTTTTTCCAATCAATACTAAACATTGATTCATTTCTTCTAAGAGGTGGGAGTGTAAAGGGGCTATTATAAGTTGCCCTTATTGCAAATCCTTTTATTGAAATATTATCTTCTATAAGTTTTTGTTTAAGAATTTTATTATGTTTGTCAAAATTTTTATCTGAAGATCTTCCTGAAAATTTTATTACTGCAAAATATCCTTCTGGAATTGTTGTAATTTCAAGATCAGGATTGTTTGGTATAGGGGTAGTTTCTCTATTAAATTTCGAAGGTAAGTAGAACTGCATAAACATTTGATCATCTTTTTTTGTTTGAGTAACAGGAACTGTCATTGCTATTTTTTCAGAGTTTTTATTTTCTCCAGAAATATATTTAAAAAGTTTTCGAAAACTATTATTATCTCCCTTGTTTGGTACTTGAACTATTAATCGATCTGAATAATAACGAATTTCATAAATATCGTTTTTTTGTACTACATTATAACTTGCTTCTTCATTTGCCATCGTTGTAGAGTACGAGAAAAGAAAAATTAGGCAAACTATAAAATTAATTTTTAATAATATTTTTTTCACTACTCTCTGTTTTGTTCATCTTTTTTTTCAAAATAAAATAGACAAATCAAAAATAATACAGTCCACACAACTCCTGCCATGGCCTTGGATAAAGATGTTTCGGCACCCCATAAATCAAGAAACAAAGCACCTATAACAATGCCAATCGCATAAATTATTATTACTATTGTACTTAAATTCATTTATTTTCGTCTTTATTTTCTTCTTTTTGATTTTCTTCTTTATATTTTTTTCCTCTAATCACTGCTGTAACTCCCATATAAATTACATAACCAATAATTAGTAGAGATATTGTAATAAAAATTATTTTTTGCATTTAAATATTTTCAATTTTTTTAATAACATTTTAGATTTTAGAAATCCATTTTTTCTTTTCTTTATCTTTTAAAAAGGAGGATTTAAACGAATTAACAAGCAGTGTTTTTACCTCTTCATAAGAAAGATTCAAAGCAGCTTGTGTTTCAATTAAATTTTTATTTAAATAACCACCAAAATAAGCAGGATCATCTGAATTCACCATAACCATTAGTTTTTTGTCTAACATTTTTTTTAAGTTATGTTCTTCTAGTTTGTTGAATACTTTTAACTTTATATTTGAAAGTGGGCAAACTGTTAAAGGAATTTGGCTTTCTGACAACATTCTAACTAATTTATCATCCTTAAGACATTGAACTCCATGGTCAATTCGATGAACATTTAAAAAATTTAGGGCTTCCCAAATATATTCTGGTGGCCCCTCTTCGCCTGCGTGGGCGACTGTTATAAATTCATTTTCTATAGCTTTTTTAAATAAATTTTTAAATTTTTTGGGGGGATTACCTGCCTCTGATGAATCTAATCCAACACCAAAAATCTTATCTTTATGTGCCAAAGCTTTATCTAAAATTTTAAAACATTCATCTTCATTTAAATGTCTCAAAAAACACATTATTATTTTAAAACTCAAACCAAATTGTTTTTCACCTTTTTTTAATGCATTAAAAATTCCATTTATAACAGTATCAAAATCAATTCCTCTATCTGTATGAGTTTGTGGATCAAAAAAAATTTCAGTATGTACTATGTTATCCTCTCTACATTTTAATATGTAAGCCCATGTAAGATCGAAAAAATCCTGTTCTTTTATTAGTACTTTGGCTCCTTCATAATAAATTTTTAAAAAAGAGTCTAAATTACTAAAATTATAAGCTTTTTTAACATCATTTATGTTTTTAAAAGGGATCTTAATATTATTTCTTTTTGCTAAAGAGAACATGAGTTCAGGTTCCAATGTTCCTTCAATATGCAAATGTAATTCGGCCTTTGGTGATTTTTTTATAAATTCTTCCAAAATCATAAACTTTTTGCAAACTTTCTAATGTCTTTAATTAATAAATCTGGTTGCTCTAAAGCTGCAAAATGACCTCCTGCAGACATCTCTGTCCATTGTTGAACATTATATATTCTTTCTACATATGATTTAGGAGCCCATTCTAAATATTCTTTTGGAAATTTTGCAATTGCAGTTGGAATTTTTAAAGGTAGATGATCTTTTGGAAGAAATCTTCCTCCCTCTTCTCTTCTTCCATAATAAATCCAAGATGCTGTATTAAATGTTTTAGTTACCAGATATACCATGATGTTTGATAGCAAAATATCTTTTGAATAAACACTTTCAATATCTCCATTTTTTATATCTGACCAGCCTCGCATTTTTTCAATTATCCATGCGGCAACACCAACAGGACTATCCATCATTGCATAGCTTAATGTTTGAGGTTTTGTGGCTTGTTGGGTTCTATAACCATCTTCAATTCTTTGATCTTTGTTAAATCTTTCTTGCCATTCTTTTTCTTCTGGTGTCTGTGGTCCATCTGGATGACGGGTAATTAAAATATTAATATGAATTCCTAATAAATTATTTGGATAATCATAAGCTAACCACGTACATATTGTTCCTCCAAAATCTCCTCCTTGCGAAATATATTTTTTATAACCAAGAACATTTGTCATTAACGAATTAAATATTTTTGCCATTTTTCTTGGGCCTATTGGTCTGGAAGGACGTCCCGAAAACCCATAACCTGGTAAAGATGGTACAACAATATCAAACCCATCTTCTTCTTTTCCACCATATTTTTCGGGATGAGCTAATTGATCGATAATATGTAAAAATTCTACTATAGAACCAGGCCAACCATGATTTAGTAATAATGGTTTTGGATTAGATCCACTTCCTTTTTCGTGTATAAAATGAATATCAATTCCATCTATATTAAATTTAAAATTATTAAATTTATTTATTTTTTCTTCTGTTTTTCTCCAATTAAATTTATTAACCCAATAATCTGCAAATTCTTTCATGTAATCTAAGTTTGTTCCGTAATCCCAACCTCCATCGTCAGGCATCTCATGCCATTGGTAGTTCTTCACCTTTGAATATATATTTTGGAGGCTTTCTTCTGAAATCTCTACTTTAAAAGGTTTTGTCATTTTACTAGTATATATATTTTTAAATTTAAAATATAAAAATAGTTATGAAAAAAATAATCAACAATCCAGCCCATTTTGTAGAAGAGTCAATTGATGGACTTATTAAATCTCACCCTGACATTTATGCTTTAGCCAAAGATAACAACAGAGTTGTGATGAGAGCAAATAAAGCTTCAAACAAAGTTGGAATAGTAACTGGTGGTGGATCAGGACATTTGCCAGTATTTACAGGATATGTTGGTAAAGGATTTTTAGATGCTTGTGCTATCGGATCAGTATTCGCTTCTCCATCGGTAGATCAAATGGTTTCAGCTATAAAAAACGCAGATAATGGCAATGGAGTTTTGTGCGTTATTGGTAATTATGGTGGCGATGTAATGAATTTTGAAATGGCTTGTGAAATGGTGGAAGCTGAAGGAATTAAAACAAAAAAAGTGATTGTTGCTGATGATATTGCAAGCGCAAGTGAGGCTGAGAAAGAAAAAAGAAGAGGAATTGCTGGAATGATATTTGTATTTAAAGTTGCCGGAGCAATTGCTGAAACTGGCGCATCACTTGATGATGTTTTTAAAACAGCTACAGAAGTTAATAATAATATTCGAACCCTTGGTGTTGCTGTTTCACCTTGTATTTTACCTGAAGCAGGAAAACCTACTTTTGAAATTAGTGATGATGAAATTGAAATAGGAATGGGAATACATGGAGAGCCTGGAATAAAGAGAGAAAAATTAAGACCAGCAAATGATTTAGTTGATGACTTATATAAAAGAATTATTGATGATTCCAAATTAACTGCTGATGATAATATTACAATTATGATAAATAGTTTAGGTGCTACACCGCTTGAAGAACTATATATTGTTTCTAAAAGAGTTAATGAAAATCTTTCGAACTCTAAAATAAAAAATATTAAAACTTATGTTGGAAGATATGCAACTTCTATGGAGATGGCAGGAATGTCCATAACTACATTAAAATTAAATGACAGCTTAAAAAAATATCTTCTTGCAAAAAGCGAATGTCCTTTTTGGAATAATTAAGCTTTGTTTCTTAAAAAATAAATAAATATAAATCCGGTTAAGTACATTATTAATGCGTACGCAGCTGTAGGAATCATATAAATAATTTCACTTGAAATTTCTGTAGCAACAAAAACTGCCAAAGTTCCATTTTGGAGTCCACATTCAAGTGAAATACATTTTATTTGCTCTATTCCTGATGCAAAAGTTTTTGCTAGAAAATAAGCAATAATCATCATTACGATATTTAAAGTTAAAACTACTAATCCTGCTTGAGCCAAATAATTAAAAATATTGTCTTTTTCTTCAACCCAAATCGCAATAAAAACAATTAAAAATAATAAACCTGTAATTTTATCAATAATAGAAGTTTTCGAACCAATAAAATTATCTGCAAATTTTCTAATAATCATTCCTAAAATTACCGGTACTGCTACTACCAACGCCATTTTTAAAGCTGTTCCAGTTATGTTAATATTTTCATTTGCAAAACTAACTCCCAAAAGGTCTGCTGAAGTAAAAACAATCAGTGGAACTGCTATAATACTAATAATGCTTATTACTGCTGTTAACGAAACTGATAATGCTACGTCTCCTTTTGCAAATTTTGTTAAAACATTTGATGTGATTCCACCGGGTGCAGCTGCTATTATCATTACTCCTAAAGCAATTTCAGGTGATGTTCCTAGAATTTTTATTAATATGAAAGCAACTATAGGTAAAATAATGAGCTGAGATGTAAAACCAACTAAAAAATCCTTTGGTTGTTTTAAGACTCTCACAAAATCTTGAGTTGTCAAACCCAAACCAAGACCAAGCATTATCAATGCTAGTGCAATAGGCGCTATTTTTGTTACTATTTCCATAGTTCCGACATAGTTTTCTAATTTATCTATTTTACTATAAATTATAATAAATTTATATATACAAAAAACTAAAAAATGCTTTCAGATAAAGAAATAGTCTGTCCAAATAACCTTCTAAACGTTGCACATAAAAAAAAAGGTGTGGTAGCAGGAATAGTTAATGCAGGAAAACCTCTTCCAATGTTGTCTGTTATGGATGCTGTTAAAGAAGATTTAATCTTACCAATTTTTATAGGCGATAAAGATGAAATTCAAAAATGTGCTGATAATTTGAAATTTAATATATCGAAATTTGAAATTATTCATGAACCTGTAGAAAATAATACTGCAAAAGTTGCAGCAAAATTAGCCTCTGAAAATAAAATAAGAATAATTGTTAAAGGTCATATTCATACAGATGTTCTCATGAAAGAAGTTTTAAAAAGAGAATATAATTTATTAGGTAAAACTAGATTAAGTCACATTTGGCATATGACTTTAGATAAAGAAGATAAGCCTTTAATAATTACCGACGGAGCGTTAAATGTAATGCCGAATATTAAAACAAAAATGCATATACTAAAAAATGTAATTAATTTTTCAAATAGAATTGGAAATGAAAGACCCAAGGTTGCCGTATTATCAGCAACAGAGGAAGTCTTGGATAGTGTTCAAAGTTCGCTAGATGCAAAAGAAATTACTGAATTAGCAAAAAAAGAAAATTTAAATGCAGATGTTTTTGGACCTCTTGCATTTGATAATAGTATTTCAAAAAAATCAGCTGCCATTAAAGGAATTAAAAATGCAGTTGCAGGTCAAGCTGATGTTTTATTAGTTCCAAGTGTTGAAGCTGGAAATGGATTGGTTAAAATGATGATATATTTCATGGGTGCTTGCGCGGCAGGTGTAGTTATTGGAGGAAAAGTTCCAGTTGTTATAACAAGCAGATCAGATGAAGCTCCAGCAAGATTAGCTTCTATGGCAGCGGCAGTAGTTGCATTAGATTAATTAATGATTTAAAAGCTTAAAAATTATGACAATCATGTATCTAAAAAAATCACCAAAAACATCGTCTACCGATGACACAAAAACAAGAGAGATTGTAGAAAATATTTTAAAAGATATTGAAGTAAAAAAAGAAGAAGGATGTAAAGAACTTGGAAAAAAATTTGATAAGTACGATGGTGAAATCATAGTTTCTAAAGAGAAAATAGAAGAAATAAAAAAAAATTTAGATCAAAAAACAAAGGATGATATTCAGTTTTCACACGAAAGAGTTAGAAAATTTGCAGAAGCACAATTAAAAAACTACGGTCAAGATTTTGAAGTTGAACTTTCGGAAGGTTTATATGCTGGTCAAAAATTAATACCTGTTAATACAGCAGGATGCTATGTTCCTGCGGGAAGATATGCTCATATAGCTTCAGCTGTAATGAGTGTTACAACAGCTAAAGTTGCTGGGGTTAAAAATATTTTAGTTTGTAGTTCACCAAAACCTGATGTTGGAGTACACCCATCAATTATTTATACTGCTGATTTATGTGGAGCAGATGTAATTATGAATTTAGGTGGAGTTCAAGCAATCGCTGCTATGACAAATGGATTATTTGGAAATGCACCAGCAGATATTTTGGTTGGACCTGGTAATCAATTTGTTGCTGAAGCAAAAAGAATATTGTTTGGAAAAGTTGGAATTGATTTATTTGCTGGTCCAACAGAAATTGCTGTAATTGCTGATGAAACAGCTGATCCTGAGATAGTAGCATTTGATTTAGTTGGTCAAGCTGAACATGGTTATAATTCACCTGCTTGGTTGTTTACTACTAGTAAAAAATTAGCAGAAGAAGTTATGAAAAGAGTGCCTGAGTTAATTGCAGATTTACCAGAACTACCTAAACAAAGTGCTGGTGATGCTTGGAGAGACTTTGGCGAAGTTATTCTTTGCAATACTGATGAAGAAATGGCAAAAATTAGTGATCAATACGCACCAGAGCATTTAGAAGTTCAAACAAAAAATTTGAAATGGTTTCATGAGAGATTAAAAAATTATGGATCTTTATTTATAGGTGAAGAAACAACAGTTGCTTACGGTGATAAATGTTCAGGAACAAACCATATTCTTCCAACTAAAGGTGCCGGAAGGTATACAGGTGGATTGTTTGTAGGTAAATTTATTAAAACATTAAGTTTTCAAAGAATGACAAAAGAATCTACAAAAGAAGTTGGTGCTGCAGCTGCAAGAATTTCAAGATACGAAGGGATGGAAGCGCACGCAAGAACTGGCGATGTAAGGCTTAGAAAATACGGTTTTTCAAATTAAGTTATTTACAGAGAATTTATTAATTCTGGTGCTATTTTTTTTGATCTAGAGTAATATTTGATTTTTTTAATATCTTCTAGATTAGATTTATCATTTCCAACAACCACAAACCCAATCATACCCATGCTCTTATGTGGTGTACACCAATATGCGTATATTCCTGGAACTGTAAAAGTATATTCAGCATCTTTGCTAAACTTGGTTTTAAATTTTTCAACACCTTCGGGAACTCCACCTTTAATAAACTCAACATTGTGTCCTGGATTTGTTGACTTCCAAAAAACAGTATCTCCAACGTCTATTCTTACAATTTTTTTAGAATAAACCATAGATTCCTTGTCTAATTTGTTTAGCATCTCTATAGTTTCATCTGCTGCAAACGAGTTAGATGAAAAAAATAATAGAATAATTAAAACAGTAAGATTTTTTAAAGTTTTCATATTAAATGTTTAGTTACGTAATTCATAATGGGTATATGGTTATAAAAATATTTTTATCAACTTAAACAAGTGTAACAAGTTGACACATTTGTACTGTGACAAAAAATTATCTTAAAATTATTTTATTAATATTATTTAATTAAAGTGAGAGGAAAAATATGAAAAAATTATTAATTACACTTACTTTGATACTTTTCTCAAGTTCTGCTTTTGCTGGATCTTGTCTTAAGCTAGTTGGAAAAGTAGATGAAAAAATTCAACAAGCTATGGAATTGAGAGATGCTGGTAAAAAAGCACATGAAGAAGGTGACCATGCGAAATCTGAAGAACTACTTATTAAAGCTCTAAATCTTTTTAAAAGCTAAGTAACAAAATTTGATAGGGGTTTTAAAATAACCAACAGGCCCCCATTATCACCCCTATCAAACCTAATCTAATTTTTACTCAACATTAAATCTAAATAAAGTGCTGCAGACCATGAAAAGTTATTTGCACCAAAAGGGAGACCAGTTTTAGAACTGTAATATTCATGAAAGTTATTTTGATTAATTAATTTAATTGTTTGTTTTTTTACTTTTTCAGCGAAATTTCTATTTTTATTAATTAAAGATTTATAAATTATCCAATTAGTATTAATCCATACAGGGCCTCTCCAGTATCTTTTCTCTTCGAATGAATGATGGTCGGGTTTTATTGTAGTAAAAAAATACTTCTCATTTACATTAAAATCTTCAAGATTTTTAATTATTTTTGTATTCACATCATCATGGTTCAAATCTGCAAATAAAATAAAGAAATTAGTTAATGAGGGTATTTTAATTTCCTCATTATTTTTTAAATCAAATGAAAAAAACATTTTTTCTTTTTCATTATATAAATCAAATATTTTACTTTCTGTTTTTTTGATTTTTTCTTCTAAATCTAAATAATCTAATTTAAATAATTTTAATAGTTCTATTAAATCTTTATTCGCTTTAAGAAAAATTGAATTAAAACCAATATCAATAATATTAAACATAGAATTATTTAAAAGTTTATTAGGATTATAATTGTCTGACTTAAATTGATTTAAGAGAGTTATATAGCAATCATAATCTTTTTTTAGTGGTCTTTCATCATTTTTTGAAACTTTAAGATCTCTTCTTTCGTATGATAAATTTTTATCTACATTTATTTTAGATAATGCAAAGTCCCATAATGGAGAATTATCATAACCACTTTCCCACGGGTGTATTATAGATATTAAGCCCGATTGATTTTGGTCTCTATTTTTAAAAAACCATTCATGATATTTTTTTAATTTACAAACTAGATTAAAAACTTTTTTATTTTGCGTTTCATCTAATGAATTATTTTTAACAATTATTCTTAAGATTGATGCTGCTATTGGTGGTTGAGTAATTCCAGAAGATGGTATTTCTTTTCCACAAGACCATGTCGTGTGGTTTGGAAAATAGCTGTCATCAACTTCATGAAATAAAATATGTGGTACCATGCCATCATCCCATTGACCCTTTAAAAGAGTTTCCAATTCCTGAATTGCATAATCTAAATTAAAATATGAATAACCTAACGATATAAAAGCTGAGTCCCAATTCCACTGAGCTGGATATAGCTTATTATTTGTAGGTAGTGTGTAGCCAGCCCTTCTATTCTCTAGAAGAATTTTTTTAGCAACCTCAACTAAATCACTCATTAGCCCTTCACGCTTCCTGCTGTTAATCCGCTTACTAAATATTTTTCAAAGTAAACAAAAATAAATAAAACAGGTAATGTCACTATTACCGATCCTGCCATAAGATATTGTCTAGGAGTTTCAGCATCACCACTTAGATATTGTATTGCCCTTGAAAGTGTAAAAGAATTTGGATTATCTAAAAACATTAAAGAAAATAAGAATTCATTCCAGGCTATCATAAATACGTATAAAGCAACTGATGAAATAGCCGGAATACTAAGTGGAATTATTATTTTAGTTATAATTCCAAACCAGCTTAATTTATCTAATATCGCTGCTTCTTCTAATTCTTTAGGGATACTTTTGAAATATCCTTGTAACATATATATAGCCACAGGAAGAGTGGTAGCAGTATAAACAATTAATAATCCTTCAATGGAATTTCTCAAACCCAACTGACTAAAAACAGTATAAAGTGGTATCACTAAAACAATTGCTGGGAACATATAAATTATCAATATTGATGTTGATAGAAATGTTTTTCCAAAAAAATTTAATCTGGCAATAGCATAAGCAGCTGGAATTGCAAAAACTAGTGTGATGAATACAGTTCCAAGAGATACAATAGTACTAGTTAATATATACTTTCCAAATTTGTAAGATTTAAATATTACAAAATATGATTTGAATAAATCTTTAAATCCTTGAGCAAAATTTATACTAAAGTCCAAAGGGTTAACTAATAATGCAATTTGTGTTTTAAAGCTAGTAACTACCATCATGTAAAATGGAAATAGAATTACAAATGAAAATAGTACTATTCCAAAAAGTGTTAAAAAATCGAAAATTATTATTTGAGTAGAATGTTCTTCTTCCAAAATTTTGTTGTTAAACTTTTTAATTTTATTAATGAAAAAATAAAGAATTAAAAATACTCCAATATTATACCAAATGGGCATAGACTGAATTAAATAACCATCAATAAATATAAATATTAATGAAAAAATTATTAATTTTAAAATATAATTAAGTTTATTTCCTATTATAACATGGGCCAATGAAACTAAAAAACCAAGTAAAAAAATAATTTGAAAATTAAAGTTTTCTAATTTTATACCTTGTAATGTAACTAGTATTTTCCATATAGAAACCAAACTTACTAAAAAGAAAGACGAAATAATTGAAAAAATTATAATATTTTTAGTTTTCATCAACTCTCTTTCCTAAAAGTTTAAAATAGAAAAACATAAAAAGAAGTAAAAGAATTACTATTACTATAGATACGGCTGAGCCAGTGCCAATATCTGATATTGCAAAACCTTGCTGATACACATTTATTGGTAAAGTCCTGGTTCCAGATGCTCCACCTGTAAGCAAAAAAACATCCTCAAATTTATTAAAATTCCAAATAAATCTAATCATGAACAAAATAGAAATTACAGCTGTAATCTGAGGCAATGTTATTTTAAAAAATTTTTGGAAAGGACTTGCTCCGTCTACATCAGCAGCTTCATATAATTCCTTTGGAATAGCCTGTAATCTGGCAAGAATAAATAAAAAAGCCAACGGAAAATATCTCCATATTTCAAAAATAATAACTGTTGTAAGGGCAAGTCTTAATTTAAAATCAAATCCTAAAATATTAACTACAATATATTTTTGACCTAATAAATTAATCGGTGTTTCTATTATTTGATAATTAATTAACAAACTATTTAAAGTACCGCTGTTTGGATCAAGTAAAAGCTCCCAAGTATAAGCTAATGCTACAACTGGTGCTACATATGGGAAAAGCAAAACACTCCTCATAAATGTTCTACCAAAGAATTTCTGGTTGACCATTTGAGCAGTCAATATCCCAAATACAATTGAACCAACAGTGCCAAAAAAAGTATAATAAAACGTAGTTAATAATAGATCTATAAACTCATTCTCGAACAGAACTTTTTTAAAATTTTTTAGAGTAAACTTTGTATTGAGTAAAATATTGTCAGACTTTCCTTTTAGCTTTGGTTTTATTGATTTTATTTCATTTTTACTTACATTGGATCCATCTTTAGTCTCAAAAATTACTTCAAAGTTTTCTCTGTATTTTGCTGGCCAATTTCCAAATTTACAATTTAATTTATTTTTTTTGAATTCACATCTTTTGTCTAAATCTTTTGGTTGAAAATTTTTAGGATATTTGTCTTGAAAAGTAACATCTCTAATTTCTTGTAATAAAGAGCTATTTCTCAGTTTATAAAGAATTTTAATTTTTGTAGTTTCCCCTGAAATAGATTTAACAATTTTTTTTGCCCGTGGTTCGGGTATTCTTATATCTTTTAATTCAACTTCTTTAAAACTAATCCAAACATTTGCAAAAATTGGAAATAAGACTATTGCAAAAACTAAAAATACCGCAGGTAAAGTTAGCACATATGCTGTTCTCTTTTCTGTTTTTGCTAGTGTATCGTTCATAAAAAAAAGCGGATAAATAATATTACCCGCTTTTTTTAAAAATTAAAATTATTAGAATTTAGCTAACTCAGCATTAATTTTATTAACAGCTTCATCAACAGAGATTTCATCGTCTATATATTCTCTAGTGATTCTATTTAGAAACTGAGCGTTAATAATTTTTGATGCTCTAGATAATTCCCCTTCTTTAACTCCCCATCTGCTTGCAGTATCTAATCCTGCAACAATATTATTGATTACATCAGCAGAGTAAAGATCTGTTAACGGAGCTTTTCTGTCTACTCCTACAGGTAATTTACTCCAAGCTTTTGTAAATGCATTTGGATCGCTAGAGTTACCTCTTCTTACTGGGAATTTACCTTCTGGAGCTATAGATAATGTACTTGCGTAACCTTCATCCATAGAATACATGATAAATTTTTTAGCTTCATCTGTATCTGCATCTGCAGTTATTCCAAAATATCTAATATCTGCCCAAGCAGCTCCTTTTTTATTATTTGGCCCACTAAAATTAGTTATAAAACCAGTTTTTTGTGCTAACTCATTAGAAGTTGGATCAACGTTAAATGTTGGTGGTGCAGAGTCTCTTAGTCCTGCTAATTCATCCATTATAAATGGAGACCAAATTATCATTGGTGTTCTACCAGCAAAATACAATGCTCTAGATTGTTTCCAATAAAGCTCTCCTGGAGGACTAGCTTTAGCTAAAACTTTGTAAAATTCTAAAGAATTTTTTAAAGCTTTACCTTGTTTTTTTGTTCCACCTTTTTTAACTAAATTTACACCGTTTGCTAAAAGAACATGCTCTAAAACTTGACTCATAAAGTTTTCGTCAGTTTTTGTTGCTGCAACGAAACCATACATATTATCACCTGATAAAGCTTTTATTGCTTTGGTAATATTTGCATAATTTGTTGGTGCATCTAGCCCAGCTTTTTCAAATAGATCTTTTCTATAGACTACCATTTGAGTCCATCCGTCTACTGGTACTGCGGCTATTTTAGAACCTGATTTAGCCATATTAAGTGCTCCTGGTGCAAAAGTTTTTTTACCAAGTGCCTTAACTACATCATTATTAGCATCAACATCTAATATACCCGCTTCAGCCCATGGCAGAACATATTGCAAAGTATGATAGATTACGTCCGGAAGATTTCCAGATGCGGCTGCGGCTGTTGCACGAGTTCCTAAATCTTTTTCCTCAATTGGAATTACTTCAACTTTAATCCCAGTTTTAGCTTCAAAAGATTTCGCCATCTCTTCCTGCTTAGCCATTCTTGCTGGTTGGACTTCCGTGGTCCAAAATTTAATATCTGCATAGGCTATGTTTGAGTAAAACATAGTTAAGATGCAGATAAGTTTACATATGTTTTTCATAACATCTCCTTGTTTTAATTATTCCATATTAAGTTAATGACAAAATGTCTCAATCAGTAGTTCTAATGATCAGGTATGCAAGTAATGCATATGATTTTTTGTTATAAAATAACAAAATTTAAAAAAGTATATCAATCTTAAGTTGAGTTAACATTTGATCCTTTTTCCATTTTCATTAAAAATAAAAATGTTTTGAAGATCAAAACCAAATGAATTTCCAATTTCAGTTCCACTAGATATTTTGGCACTTAATTGATGGTTATCTTTTTTCATATAAACAATTTTTTCGTTACCTAAATTCTCAATAATATCTATTTCAGGTGAAAATTTAAATTTTGTTTCATTATTTATTTTTAAATGTTCTGGTCTAATACCAATAAAATGTTTTCTTTTTTCTAATTTTGCATTTTTTATAGTAAGTTCGTTGCCTAATACTTTTATTATTTTTTCTGATTTAATATCCTTTTCATCAATTTCTAAAATATTCATTTTTGGCGTTCCTATAAATTGTGCAACAAAAATGTTAGCTGGGTCACTATAAATTTCTTCTGGTGTACCTACTTGTTCTATATTACCTTGATTTAAAATAACTATTCTATCTGCTAAAGTCATTGCCTCAACCTGATCATGGGTAACATAAATCATATTTGTCTTGATTTGTTGGTGTAGTTTTGAAATCTCAACTCTCATTTCTGCCCTCAATGCTGCATCTAGATTTGACAATGGCTCATCAAATAAAAATATTTTAGGATTTCTGGTAATTGCTCTTCCAATAGCTACTCTTTGTCTTTGACCTCCAGATAACTGTTTAGGTCTTCTTTCTAAAAGTTCTTCAATTTTAAGTATTTTTGCTGCTCTTGAAACCTTTGTTTGAATTTCCTCTTTACTTTGTTTTTCAATTTTGAGTCCAAAAGACATATTCTCATATACATTCATATGAGGATACAAAGCATAAGATTGGAAAACCATCGCTGTTTCTCTTTTAGAGGGATGTAATTCGTTGATAATTTTATCATTGATTTGAATTTTTCCTTCATCGACTTTTTCTAATCCTGCGATCATTCTCAATAAAGTAGACTTACCACATCCTGAAGGACCGACTAGAACTAAAAATTCATCTTCTTTACCTTCAAGATTAAAATTATTAATAATTTTATTTTGACCAAATGACTTATGAACATTTGAAAATTTAATATTAGACATATTAATTTATAATATTAATTTTAATATATAGATGTCAAACTAAATCTATAATTTCTATAAATACATAACTTGATAAAACAGTCATAAATATAATTATAAAAAAATTTATAATTTGCCAAACTTTTGAATTTATCAAATAGTCCGAAAAAAATTTAGCTAAATAACCTAATGAAAAAAAAAATAAAAATGACGCAAAAGCTGCACCAATTCCAAAAAAATATTTATGTGAAATTAAGAAATTTTTTGAAAAATTTCCTAAAAAAAATACTGTATCTGAATAAACATGTGGATTTAAATATGTAAATCCTAGAGTTTTAATTATTATATTTTTAAGGGATAAATTACTGCCTTCAAAGTTTATTTCTGATCTTTTATATAAAGACCTTACTTTGCTATAAATAAAGTAAATTAAAAAGATAAAAAGCAATATATTAAAAATTAATTCAACATTTTTTGTGAAGTAAATTTTCAAATATTCAAATAAAAATATTCCTAAAAAAATTAAAATTAAGTCTGATATTGAACAAATTAAACAAACTAAAAAAACATATTGTTTCTTTAAACCTTGTTCAATTACAAAAATATTTTGAGCACCTATTGCAAAAATTAAACTCAAACCTGTAATAAAACCAAGTATTAAAAAACTCATATAGTTTTACGATCGGCATTTATTATTGATAGAACAATTAAGATCAAAAAAGGTATACAAAATAAGTTAACAGTTTTCCAGCTAGCAAGAGAAATTAAAACACCAGCGGATAAACTTGCAATTGCCATAGAAGAAAAAACTAATAAATCATTAAATCCTTGAGCTTTAAACTTTTCTTCAGGTTTATAAGTTGTAACCAGCAAACTAGTCCCAGATATAAATAAAAAATTCCATCCAATACCTAAAAAAATTAAGCTGATAAAATAATTTAAAAAAGATGGTTCAAAAAAACTCATTAAGATTGTTAAAATATAAAAAAAAACACCTGCATACATCATATAACTATAACCAAACTTTTTGATTAAATTTCCAGTAAATAGTGATGGCAAAAACATCGCTAAAACATGAAATTGAAGAACTATACCTGTCTTTTCTAAGCTTAAATGATGTACAATATGCATACTTATTGGTGTTGCTGTCATTAAAAAAGACATTACCGCATAAGCAAAAGCTGCTGAGGTAATTGCTTGTAAAAATTTTGGATCAGAAAGGAATTCTAAATAATTTCTAGATTTATTTTCTTCATTAGATACAAAAGAAACTTCTTTAGTGTCTCTAAAAAAAAATAATAAAAATGAAGGTATTAATGTTAAAACTGCTAATGTTAAATAAGAACCTACATATAAATAATCGCTTACAAAATTTTTTGTATAATTTGATAAACTTATACCAAGAAAAGCAGCAACGATACCGGCTAATAATAGTGATGAAATAGCCTTGGGAGCTTTATCTTTTTCTACACTTTCAGCTGCAGCAAAACGATATTGATGTGTAAAAGCCATAGTGGCTCCTAAAAAAAATTTAGCTATACAAAATATAAAAAAACTTTCTATCATTATTGAATAAGCACCGATCAAACAAGCAATTGAACCAGCAACAGAAGAAAACACAAATCCAAGTCTTCTTCCGATTTTGCTCATTATTTTAGCAGCAAATATTGTAGCTGCTGCAGTTCCAACTACATATATTGATGGAGGAAGTGTAGACAATGTTTTTATAGGACTTAATTGTGATCCAATAATACCACTTATAAAAACAGTTACTGTAGCAGCAGTAAAGGCAAATACTTGACTTGAAACAAGTAATGAAAGATTTCTGTTCATGATAAGAAATTTTTTACCGTTTCATTGAACTTTTGAGGTTCTTCAAGATGAACATTATGGCCACAACCTTTGAAGATCTCTAATTGACTACTAGATATATTTTTTTTTAAGGCATCAACTTGATCGAAATTATACGAAACATCTTTATCGCCCCAAATGATCAGGGTATCTTGCTTAATATTTTTTAAATTTTCATAGCCTCTCCAATTTTTCATAGCTTTAAGAGCATTATCTGCCGTTTCTATAGAAATATTTTTAACTGCATTTTCGCAAAAATAATAATATTTAGCCTTATCACCTTCAACAAACCACTTTTGTGGAACTCTATTTATTGTTTCTTTTAATCCATCTTTTTTTAATTTTTCTCTTGTAGTTTCTATTGGTTCAAATCTTCCTGGGATATCTCCAATTGAACCAGTTGCAAAACAAATTAACTTTTTAATTCTATTTTCAGAAATTTTTACCATTTCTTGAACTACCATTCCTCCCATTGAGTGTCCCATTAAATGAAATTCATTTATTTTTTTTTCATCTAGACATTTTAATACAAATTTTGCAATTGAATTAATATTGTCTGAAGATTGAGCTTTATAACTTTCTCCAAAACCAGGTAAAGCCGGTGTAATTATTCTAAAATGCTTACTTAAGAATTTTTTTTGCAAATTCCACATTTCTGAAGAACCTAAATACCCGTGAACTAAAACTAAAGGGAAACCTGATCCAATATCATCAATATATATGTCTTGCATAATTATATTTAAAATATAGTTGTATACATAAATGTTAAAAACAAAAATCAATATTTAAATAATCTTTATGATCGGAATATTAGGAGGAATGGGAACACAAGCAGGTTTAGATTTTTGTAATAAATTAGCAAAACTTAACCGGGGCAAACTAGATCAACAATACCCAATGTTTATTCTTTACAATAAATCTAATACACCAAAAAGACCTGAAAATTTAAAGAAATACTATAATGTTTTAAAAGCCCTTGTTGATGGTTGTAAAATGTTACAAAAAAATAAATGTAAATTTATTGTTATGCCATGCAATACTGCACATTATTGGCACAAAGATATTCAAAAGAAAATCAATGTTCCTTTGCTAAGTATGCCAAAAGAAGTTTATTTACATACAAAAAAAAAGTGTAAAAAAAATTCTACTATTGGTATTTTGTGTACTGAGGCAACTTTAAAAACAAATATTTATAATGATTATTTTGATAAAAATTTTAAACTAATTAGTCCTGAAAAAAAATTACAAAAAAATTCTGTAAATAAAGCAATAAGACTTGTTAAAATGGGTAAAGTTAAAGAAGCTGAAATAGCATTAAGAGCTGCTGTAAAATATTTAATTAGAAAAAAGTGTAAAAAAATTATTTTGGGATGTACAGAATTACCAATAGCTATTTTTGCTTACAAATCATTTAGAAAAGCTAAAGAATCAAGGCTCTTTATTGATCCAAACTTGTTATTAGCTGAAGTTTGTATGAAAAAATACAAAAAATAAATTATTTTTTTTCATTTACAATAAAATATAATTTTCTTGGAAAGGTACCTTCTTCAAATTTTTCTAGACTAATGTTTTTAAATCCATTTAATAAAGAATTAATTTTTTCTTCTGAAAAATAATGAACAATAAATCCATCATTTTCATATAAATCTTCCCCTATGTGATTTCCATTTTGAAAATCACCATCATTTGTGTGGCGCACTGTATAAATATTAATACCACCAGGTTTTAAAATTCTTTTAATCTCGTTATTTAGTTTTGCCAAATCTTCAGTTGTTAAAGCCATGCAATAAAGCATATGAGAATAGCATGCATCTATAGAATTATCTTCGAATGGAAGTTTTTCTCTTACATCAAATAGTTTACTTGAAATATATTTAGATAAATTTGCTTTTTTTATTTTCTGATCAATAACTTTAATTCCAGATGGACTATAATCTAAAGCTATCGTGTGGATTAAGTTTTTTCCAAAAAAAATAGTGTCTCTTCCTAGTCCTGCTCCGAGCTCAATTACACTTTTAATATTTTTTTCTTGAAAAAGTTTCAGAGCTTTTTTTGCCGATAAACTTGGATCTAAACCGAACATCTCAGGCTTACTTGAGAAATTATTTTCCCAATGCTGAGATTGTTGGTTTAATTTTTTTTGATCCAAATTTATTTATGTGGATCTGGAACCTTACGCAAATAAGGTTTTATTGTTTCCCAACCATCTGGATATATTTTTTTTGCTTCCTCATTTGTAACTTTAGGAACAATAATTACTTTTTCTCCAGGCTTCCAGTCAGCTGGCGTAGCAATTTTATGTTTAATAGTTCTTTGCATTGAATCTATAGCTCTCAAGATCTCATGAAAGTTTCTACCAGTTGTCATCGGATATGTTAAAAACAAACCAATTCTCTTATCTGGTCTTATTACATAAACTGTTCTAACTGTTTCATTGTCTACTGCAGTTCTACCACCTGAGCTTACACCTGCATCTGCTTCAAGCATATTATAAAGTTTTGCAACTTCTAATTTTTCATCAGCAACAATTGGATACTCAGGTTTCATTCCACAAACATCTGTAATATCATCTATCCATTTCACGTGATCATCAACTGGATCTACACTTAAACCCATAACTTTTACGTTTCTTTTGTCAAACTCTGGTTTCATTTTTGCTAATGCACCAAGTTCAGTTGTACAAACTGGAGTAAAGTCTTTTGGGTGTGAAAATAAAACACCCCAACTATCTCCAAGCCACTCATGAAACGAAATTTCTCCCATTTGAGTTTTAGCTTTGAAATCTGGAGCTACACTATTTATTTTTAAAGTCATTCAATTCTCCTTTGAATTTGTTTTTTAGAATTATTATAAGCAAGATTGATTTGCTATGCAATTTTTTATAGTATTTAGTAACTAATGATATTTGAACAATTATTTGACACCAAATCTTCAACCTACACTTACATTATATCAAGTGGAAAAGGTAGAGAGGCCTTAATAATTGATCCTGTAATTGAACATACAGATAAATACATAGAGGTATTAAAAAATTTAGAATTAAAATTAGTTAAAGTAATTGACACACATATACATGCAGATCATGTCACTGGATTAAACGAACTAAATAAAAGAACTAACTGTACTAGAATTATGGGAGAAAAATCTAAATCTGAAGTAATTGATTTAAGAATAAAAGATAGTGAAAAAATAAATGTAGAAAACATAGAACTTAAAGCAATTTATACTCCGGGTCATACAGACTGTTCTTACAGTTATTTAATGAATGACAGAGTTTTTACAGGTGACACTCTCTTAATAAATGGAACTGGAAGAACAGACTTTCAAAATGGAAGTGCAGAAGATGCTTATGAATCTTTATTTAATAAATTACTAAAATTACCAAAAGACACTTTGGTGTATCCAGCACATGATTATAATGGAAAAAAATACTCAACAATTGAAAATGAAAAAAATAATAATCCTAGACTTCAAGTAAGTTCAAAAGAACAGTATGCAGAAATAATGAATAATCTAAACTTAGCAAATCCCAAGATGATGGATATTGCTGTACCTGCAAATGTTAAAGGACTTACTTTAGATAGATTGTAATTAGTGACAAATTTGACCTTGTATTTTAAATATCAACACATATTATATTCATAGTATGGCATGCGATAACCCAAAATGTAAATGTACAAATTGTATTAGTGATAGATGCACTTGTGATGCAATCAAAGAGTGCTCATGCAAACCTGATTCAGGTAGTTGTTGTTGTGACAACTAACTGATCATTTAAATAATCAAAATAATTTAAATATCATGAATAGTTTTTTAGAATCCATAATTAACAGGGATCCAGCTGCTAAATCCAAGCTAAGTGTAATATTAACTTACCCGGGTGTTAAAGCTGTTTTTTTTCATCGAATAGCTAATTTTTTTTCAATTGCTAAGTTAGATTTAATCGCAAGAATAATTTCACAATTTTCAAGATTTTTAACTGGAATAGAAATTCACCCAAGAGCCAAAATAGGTAAAAATCTTTTTATAGATCATGGTATGGGTGTTGTTATTGGTGAAACATCTGAAATTGGTGACAATGTAACGATATATCATATGGTTACCTTGGGAGGAATTTCACCAAGTATTAATTCAAATGATCAAAGAGGTTCTAAAAGACATCCAACATTAATGGATAATGTGGTTGTGGGTTCTGGAGCTCAAGTTTTAGGACCTGTCGTAGTTGGTAAAAATGCAAAAATTGGCGCAAATGCAGTTGTAACAAAAGATGTTCCTGAAAATGCAGTTATGGTTGGTATCCCTGCAAAAAATGTTGGAACAGCAACTGAAGAATTTAAACCTTACGGTATTGCTAATGGAGATAATAAATGAAAAATTCTCAAAATAATTTCATTGAGGGAATAGGAAACACTCCATTAATCAAACTCAAAGCTGCATCAGAAATAACGGGTTGTAATATTTATGGTAAAGCAGAATATTTAAACCCTGGAGGATCAGTTAAAGATAGAGCGGCTTTAGCACTAATAAAAGATGCACAAGGAAAAAAATTAATTTCAAAAGGTGGAATAATAGTTGAAGGCACTGCAGGTAATACTGGAATTGGTCTTTGTCTTATTGGAAATTCAATTGGTTATAAAACTATAATTGTAATGAACGATAACCAAACCCAAGAGAAAAAAGATATGTTAAGAAATATAGGTGCTGATTTAAAACTTGTGCCGCCAAAACCTTACAAAGATGATGGTAACTACGTAAAAGTTGCAAAAAGAGTAGCTGAAGAATTAAAGAGTACAAATAATCATGGTGTAGTTTGGGCTAATCAATTTGATAATACTGCTAATGCTAAAGGACACTATGAAACAACTGGACCAGAAATTTGGGAGCAAACAGATGGAAAAGTAGATGGGTTTGTATGTTCATCTGGAACTGGTGGAACAATTGGCGGTGTGAGTAGTTATTTAAAAGAAAAAAATAAAGATATAAAAATATATTTATCTGATCCAACAGGTTCGGCTCTCTACAATTATATAAAGAATGGAGAGTTAAAAAGTGAAGGAGGATCAATCACTGAAGGTATTGGTTCAAGTAGAGTAACAGCTAATTTTGCTGAAGCTAAAATAGATGGGGCATTTTCAATAAGTGACCATGAGTCTTTACCTATTCTGTATGACTTAATTCAAAATGAAGGTTTAAGTCTTGGTACAAGTTGTGGAGTTAATATTGCAGGAGCAATAAGACTAGGAAAAGAACTCGGGCCAGGAAAAACTATTGTCACTATTCTTTGCGATAAATCAGATAAATACAACTCAAAGATGTTTAATAAAAAATTTTTAGAAGAAAAAGGCCTACCATTTCCTAACTGGATATAATTAATGCATACCTGATATGTAACAAAGTTGTTACATTGCTAAATTAAAATTAATAAAATAATTTTTAATATAAAAAAGAAAGGAGTAAAAATATGGAAAAGGAAATGCTTGCAATAGCAAGAATTAAATCTGGAGAGGGAAAATTTGAAAAATTCATGGGATTTATGCAATCAGATGAAGGAATGGCAGTAAGAAAAACTGTTGCTCATGTTGAAAAAACAGTTCCAGGAATAGGACCAGATAAAAGTTATGTTATGTTTAAAGTCTCGGTTCATAATGAAGAAGAAATGAAGAAGTTTGCTTCAGGTAATAACCCAATTGCAAAACCTATTTTTGATGAATGTATCGAAGTTGTTGAAATGTATGAATTGAGTAAAGTTAATCTATAAGGATTAATAAAAATGTATGGATATGCAATATTTCAAATCGAAATAACTAACCCTGAAGAATATAAAAATTATGTAGCAAAAGCTTCAGGGCTAGTTGCTAAATATGGAGGAGAATATTTAGTAAGAGGTGGTGATTACGAATGTGTTGAGGGTGAATGGAAACTTCCTAGAACAGTCGTTGTTAAATTTCCCTCTTACGAAAAAGCTTTAGAATTTTATAATTCTGAAGAATACAAACCGGTAAGACAGATACGGTTAGATAACTCTGTCGGAAATGTAATAATAATTAAAGGAGCAAAATAATATGTCTATTTTAGAAAAATATAGTGCTGCAATGACAAATAAAGATGAAGCAGCTATGAATGAACTTTTGCATGATGATTTTAAATTTACAATGCATAAATCAGGAAATTCTTTAAGTAAATCTGATGTAATCAAATGGGCGATGAGTGGTGACATTAAACAAGATAAAACAAGAATTGTTTATGAAAATAATGAAGTTGGAATACACCATGCATTCGTAACATTTGATGATGGAAATGTTGAAGCTGTAATGGCAGTTTATAAGTATAAAGACGGTAAGATAATTTCTTTAGAAACTGGCGCAACACCAATGCCTAAATAAATTTATTTTGTGTCACTAACAATTCAATCATTACTAACAACGTGGGCTAAAGCTTTTCAGTCTGGTGATCCAACGGAAATTTCAAAAATACTTGATGATAATTTTAAACATATAAATCTTCACCAGCCTAAAAAAGGTTTTGATACATTACAAGAAAGTTTGGACTGGATTAAAACTAAACCAGGAGTAATCTCTGATATTAAATCTATTTATGAGGATGACAAAAGACTTATTGGAACTTTTAAATGGAAAGACTCGGATAAAAATCCAGATACAGTTATGTTTCATGGTATTATTAAGAATAATAAACTATTAAGATTTGAAATAGTGAGAGCTCCTGACTTATAATGAATAAAGTAATCGGATTTGTAATGGTTGGGACTAACGATGTTGAAAAATCTAGTAAGTTTTACGATGCTATATTGGCTCATCTTAAAATGAAAAGAGTTACCGTAACAGAAAGATATATTGGATACGGTTTTAGTGAAGATGATGGAGCAAAGTTTTATATTACAAAACCTCACAATAAAGAAAATGCTAACGCAGGAAACGGTACAATGGTTGCTTTGGCAGCTGAAACAAAAGAGGCGGTAGATAAATTTCATAAAACAGCACTGGAAAACGGTGCTGTTGATGAAGGAGCTCCAGGATTAAGATCAGATGGAAATTATTATGGTTATGTCCGTGACCATGACGGTAATAAAATTACAGCTAGATACGTTTTAGGTTAAATGAGTAATATTGATTTTTATTTTTCTATTGGAAGTACATACACATACCTTTCTGTAACAAGAATTTTGGATGTTGAAAAAAAACATGGTGTAAAATTTAATTGGAAACCATTCAGTGTAAGAATAATAATGAATGAAATGAATAACCATCCTTTTCCAGATGATAAAAAAAGTAAAGTTGATTACATGTGGAGAGATATTGAAAGAAGAGCAGAAGGTTATGGTTTTTCTGCAAAAACTCCTGTTCCGTATCCATTAACTCAATTTGACCTAGCAAATAAACTTGCAATACTTGGTTTAAAAGAAGGTTGGGGAGTTGATTATGTAAGGCTCACTTATAAAAGATGGTTTCAAGAAAATAAAGAGCCTGCGGTAGAACCTAATATTTCTGAAATATGTTCTGAACTAAAACTAGATAAAGATAAAGTGATTTTAAATGCAAATTCCAAAGAAATAGAAAAAGAATTTTTAGCAAATACAGATAGTGCACGTAACAATAAAGTTTTTGGCAGTCCATCATTTATTGTAAATAATGAGATTTTTTGGGGAGATGATAGAATGGAAGATGCTATAAATTGGTCTAAAAAATAATGTTAAAAAAAAAATATTCTAATTTTATTTTTATTTTAATTATGGGTTTTGGAATGAGTTTGTTTATGACCTTAATTATTACATATATTAATACTGGAATGGATAGTGAATATGCTCAAAGATTTTTTAAAGCATGGTCAGTAAGTTTACCAATAGCAATAATTACATCTCTAGTTGTGGGTCCACCAACAAAAAAATTTGTAGATAAAATTACCAATTAATAATAATCTTTAGTTGTGACTAATATATCAGCTTATATAATTTTAATTGTAGCGGTTGTTTTGGGGACTGCATCAAATGGTTTTGCTAAGGGTGCACAAGGTTTCACACTATTGTTGCCTAGTGTTATTACTGCAGTAACTATTGTTGGGTGTATGTATACATTGTCACTTGTTATGAAAACAATTCCTGTTGGAATAACTTATGCTTCATTCGCGGGACTTTGTATTATAGCAACAACAATTGTAGGAATGTATAAATTTAAACAAATTCCAGATCTTTATACTATGATAGGTCTTGCTTTAATTATAGCTGGTGTTTTAATTGTTAACTTGTTAGGAAAAGCGAATTAAATGAAGCCATTCACAGGATATATTTTTTTATTTATAGCAATATCTTGTGGAATAACTGCAAACAGTTTTGCAAAAATTTCTGATGGATTTACAAAACTTACACCATCTGTGGCTTGCATACTTTTAATGTGCGTAACTATGTTTTCGCTTGCAAAAGGAATGTCTGCAATCCCAGTAGGTTTTGCATATGCCACTTACAGTGCAGTAACAGTTGCATCAATACTAATTTTTGGGATTGTTAAATATAATCAAATGCCCAACGCATATGGTTTAATTGGAATTATTTTAATCATAGCAGGAGTCTTAATTGTAAATTTACTAGGTAAAGTAAATTAAATTTAATAGAGGGAGAAAAATATGTCTGAACTAATAGCGTTCATTGGAGTTGGTAATATGGGAAACCCAATGGTAAATAATTTGGTTAAAGCAGGGAAAAAAGTGAAAGTTTTTGATGTTTCAAAATACATGATTGAAAAAGCAAAAGAAAAAAAACTAGATGTTGTAGAAAATTTAGATGAACTAATTACAAATGAAGTCACAACTGTAATTACAATGCTGCCTGAGGGTAAGAATTCAAAAGAAGTTTATTTGGGAGAAAAAGGTATAATTAATAAAGTTTCTAAAAATTGTCTTCTTGTTGATTGTTCTACAATTGATATTCAAACTTCAATTGAAATTGGAAAAAAGGCTAAAGAAAAAGGAATTAAAATGATCGATGCTCCCGTTAGCGGTGGAGTCATGGGTGCTGAAAAAGCAACTTTAAATATTATGGTAGGTGGAACTAAAGAAGCTTTTGATATTGCTCTTCCTTTATTAAAAATAATGGGAAAAAATATATTCCATGCTGGAGATCTTGGTAGTGGTAATGGAGCAAAAATTTGTAACAACATGTCTTTAGGAATTACAATGATTGCAGCCTCAGAGTCTTTAATGTTAGCCAAAAGACTAAATATAGATATTAAAAAGGTTCATGAAATTATGAAAAATGCGTCAGGAAATAGTTGGCCTATTTCTGTTTATCCACCTTTGCCTGGTTTAATTGATGGAACGCCATCAAATAATAATTATCGACCAGGATTTTCTGCAGGTATGATGAATAAAGATTTAAAATTAGCAAATGAATGTGCAAAACAAGTCAATGCCTCTACTCCACTTGCAAAAATGGCTTTGGAAATTTATGATAAATTTTGTGAAGAAGGAAACGATACAAAAGATTTCTCTGCAATATCAAAGGTTGTTGGGGGTGATGCTTGGAACTATCCAATAGATTAGTTACTTGTAAATTTCATCAATTTCAACACCATAAGCTTCTACTAATTTATTATTCTGATTGGCGATACCCATAACGTCAATCATTTCTTTAATCATCTCATCCGTTGCACCTTTTTTCTTTGCAGCAGCTGTATGAGATTTAGTACAGTACTCACAACTATTTGTCATTGAAACTGCAACATAAATTAATTCTTTCATTACAGCATCTAATGCACCAGGTTTCATAACTTGTGAAGTTGATTTCCAGGTTCTTTCCAAAGTTTCTGGGCTATTTGCAATATATTTCCAAAAATTTGGAACTTCAGTAATTTTTCTTGTACTTTTTATCTCATCAAAAACTTCTTTAACTTTTCCAGTAGCTTCATTTTCATTAATTGGTTTAAAGATTGGCATTTTTCCTCCTTAATTATAAATTGATTCTATTTTTGGCATTAACGTTAATAGTTCTTTTGTGTATTCATGTGATGGATTTTTAAATAATTCTTCAGTTTTAGAAATCTCACAAAGCTTTCCATTTTTTAATACTGCTATTCTATCACACATTTGTCTTACAACTGGTAAGTCATGACTAATAAATAATATCGTCAGATTTAATTGTTCTTGTAAGTCTTTTAATAGATTTAGTATTTGCGCTTGTATACTGACATCTAAAGCAGAAGTTGGTTCATCACAAACAAGAAGTCTAGGTTGGGTTGCAAGAGCTCTTGCTATTGAAATTCTTTGTCTTTGACCTCCAGAAAATTCATGTGGATAACGTTCTGCTGATTGTTGAGTTAATTCAACAGACTCTAATAAATCATATATATAACTATCTATATCTTTAGAACTAATTGAAGGGTTATGAAGTTTTATGGGTTCTGAAACTATATCTTTAACTTTTAATCTTCCATTTAATGATGAATAAGGGTCTTGAAATATCATTTGGATTTGTTTTCTAAATTTCATCATTTCTTTATTACTTTTAATTTTTGTTATACAAACATTATCAAAATCAATATCTCCAGCGCTTGGGCTATATAAATTAACAATCATTTTGGCTATTGTTGATTTACCACTTCCACTTTCACCAACTAATCCGAATGACTCTCCTTCTTTAATATTAAATGATACATCGTCTACGGCCATTACAGAGTTTTTAGTGCTTTCTGTAAAAAAATTATCATCAAACGTTTTGCTTAAATTTTTAACCTTAACTAAGTCCTGATCAATAATATCTTTTTTTGTCCATCTATTTAAAATTTTAATATTGGTTTCACCTTGAGTTTTGTTTTCCTTTTCAATAATTTTAAATCTATCTATTTTTTTATTTGTAGGAGGAACTGAACTTACAAGTGCTTTTGTATAAATCTCTTTAGGTTTTGTTAATATTTCTTTCGTAGGTCCTATTTCAACTAAATCTCCATTTTTCATTACTGCTACTCTGTTTGTTGTTTCAGAGATAACCCCCATGTCATGAGTAATTAATATTACCGCCAAATTTCTCTCTTTAGTTAACCTTTTAATTAAATCTAAAATTTGAGATTGTATTGAAACATCTAGCGCTGTAGTTGGTTCATCAGCAATAAGAAGTTCAGGTTCACAACAAAGAGCCAATGAAATAACAACTCTTTGTCTCATACCTCCTGAAAACTGATGAGGATAATTATTAAATCTAGTTTCAGCATCTTTTATTCCAACTTCTTTTAATAAATTAATAGCTTTATTTTTTGCTTCTTCTGTATTTAATTTTAAATGCGTTTGAATTGTTTCAATTAACTGTTCACCTATTGTAAGGATAGGATTTAAAGAAGTTTGAGGGTCTTGAAAAATAAGACCTATTTTTTTTCCTCTTAATTTAATAATATTCTCTGGATTTTCATAAATATCAGTCCCATCTAAAATTATTGTTCCACCAGATACTTTGCCAGGCTCATCTATAAGATTAATTATTGCATTACCAACTGTACTTTTTCCTGATCCAGATTCTCCCACTAAGCCAAGTATTTCACCTTTTTCGACATTTATATTTACTTTTTTTGCTGCATTAACTGTTTCTCTTCGCATTTCATAGTTAACACTTAAATTATTTATTTTTAAAAATGTCATTAGTTAAGTTTAGGATTAAGAGTATCTCTCATCCAATCTCCTAAAAGGTTAATTGAAAATGCTAATATTACTAAAAATATTGCTGGAAAAAATGTAATCCACCATTCACCAGAAAATAAAAAATCATTACCTAATCTAATTAATGTGCCTAATGAAGGTGTCGTAGGAGGAACGCCTACTCCTAAAAAACTTAAAGTTGCTTCAGCTATTATTGCAAGTGCAAGTCCTATTGTTCCAATTACTAGAATTGGTCTCATTATATTTGGCAAAATATGTTTAAACATAATAATTATATTTGAAACACCAATAATTGTTGAAGCAGAAACATAATCTTTATTTTTTTCTACCAAAGTCGCAGCTCTTGAAACTCTTGCAAACTGAGGCCATTCGGAAATTCCGATTGCAAAAATTAAAACATAGATTGCCATTTCATCGTGTAATTCTCTTGAAATAATTCCACGAGCAATTCCGTCAACCAAAAGTGCCATTAAAATACTTGGTACCGTTAACTGTACATCTGTTAATCTCATAACAATCATTTCATATTTTCCACCGAAGTATCCTGCACTTAGTCCTAAACCTACTCCTAAAACTAAAGCAAATATAACTGCCGAAAAACCTACAATTAAAGAAATTCGCGATCCATAAAGAATAGTCGCTAACATATCTCTACCTTGACCATCAGTTCCTAAAATAAATTTAGCAAGACCTTCCTCAGTCCACGAAGGTGGAGTAAATGCATCCATTAAAGATAATGATGATGGATCAAATGGATTATATGGTGTTACTAATTCAACAAAAAAAGAACAAAAGAAAATTATAATTAATATTAAAGTAGAAATTACAGCGGTAGGTGATTTTATAAAACTGAAATAAATATCGCTATCTTTAATTCTACTAAATAATGTTAAATTTTTATTATCCACTTACTGCCTCCGCTTTAACTCTAATTCTTGGGTCAATGAAGTAATATAAAATATCTACAATGAAATTTATCATTACAAAAACAAATGCTATAAAGACTAAGTATGCAGACATAATTGGTATATCTACGAATTGAACAGCTTGGATGAATAAAAATCCCATACCCGGCCATTGAAAAACAGTTTCTGTAATTATTGAAAATGCAATTAGGGTTCCAATATTTATTCCAGCAATTGTTATTACAGGTATTAATCCATTTTTTAATGCATGTTTATAATGAATACTTTTTTCACTTATTCCTCTTGCTCTTGCAAATTTAATATAATCTGTTTGTAATATTTCCATCATTTCTGCCCGAACAAGTCTAATGATGTAAGTCATTTGGAAAAGGCTTAGAGTTACAGAAGGAAGAATTATAGCTTTCAATCCAGACAAAGTTAAAAAACCTGTGGTCCAATAACCAAGACTAACAACTTCTCCTCTGCCAAATGAAGGTAATACTCCTAAAATTACTGCAAAAAGATAAATAAATAATATACCTATTACAAATGTGGGGAGTGAGACACCCAACAATGAAATAGCTAATATTATGTCACTCAAAAAACCTTTCCTATTTATGCCAGTATAAACGCCTAATAAAGTCCCAGATACTAGAGCGATTAAAGCTGAGATTAAAACAAGCTCGATTGTTGCTGGTAATCTTTCAGAAATTAACTCTGAAACTGGTCTTTTTAATTGATAAGAGATACCAAAATTACCTTTTGAAGCATTAACAACAAATCTAGAAAACTGAATATGTATAGGATCTAGTAGTCCTAAAGTTTCTCTAAGTTCTGCTCTTTCTTCATCTGATGTTTCTTCTCCAACCATATTGTTGATCGGATCTCCTACAAAATTAAATAGTGAAAAAGAAACAAAAGCAACGACAAGCATCACCATTGCTGATTGTATCAGACGCTTAAAAAAATATTTAATCAACTTATGAAAATTTTGTTTACAAGCCCTTTAATAAAAAGGGCTTGTAAATAATTAATTTATCTTACGTTAGAAAAACGGAATAATGGTTCGTTATTCGGTCTTATAGGAACATCAACGCTTCTTTTTGATGCCCAAGAAATTACTTGGTGGTGTAAAGGTAGATAAGCAATGTTATCTTTTACAATTTTCCAAGCATTTGCTATTGCAGCATTTCTTTTCTCTAGATTAACTTCACCTTCCATTACTCTAATTGCAGCATCAACTTCAGCATCGCTAAAGTTAACTTTGTTCCAGCTTGCGCCAGATTCATATAAGTAATGAAATACATAGTGACTGTCTAAAGTAGGAACACCCCAACCTAGCATATAAAAGTCTCCTTGGTTATCTTTAAGTTCCTTAAAGTGTTTACTTTTAGTTTGAGCAAATAAACTTACTTTAACACCAATTTTTCCTAACATTCCAACAACAGCTGTACAAATTGCTTCGTCATTTACATATCTGTCATTAGGACATCTTAGTTCTACTTCAAAACCATCAGGATAACCCGCATCAGCTAATAACTGTTTTGCAGCATCAACGTCGTAAGGTAATCTTTCATCAAGTTCTTTAGTGTATCCAGTAACTCCTGGGAAAGTAATTATTCCTGCAGGCTCACTTAAACCTCTCATAACTTTTTTCTTAATCGCCTCTATATCAATTGCTTGATAAAGTGCTTGTCTAACCTCTTTTTTCTTAAATGGGTTATCACCAGTATTACCAGTTCTAAGTTGGTCAGCAGCTTGGTCCATTCCTAAAAAGATTGTACGCATCTGTGGAGTACTTTGAACTTTATGTGCACCCGATGCTCTAATACGATCTAAATCTTGAACTGGAGCATCTGTTACAACATCTAACTCTCCAGATAATAGTGCGGCAACTCTAGTTGCTGCATTTTTAATTGGAAGTAAGTGTATCTCAGTTATGTTATGTTCAACTTCACCCCACCATTTAGTATTCTTTTTAAAAACGGTTTTTGTATTAGGCTCTCTTAAAGTAATTTTAAATGGTCCCGTCCCCATTGAATTAGTTGCAGAGAATGTTTCTTGTCCTGCATCCCAGTTTTGTGGAGCCATTGCAAAATTTTCTTCACACCATTTTTTAGACATTACGAATATATTTGACAATTGGTTCAAAAGAATTGGATTTGGTTCTCTTGTTTGAATTTCAACTGTATAAGCGTCAGTTGCTTTTACTGATGTAATAGTGCTTATATATTCTTTAAAGTCTGATGTACGTTGTTGAGCTCTCAAGATACTAAATACAACATCTTCAGATGTCATAGGTGTTCCGTCGCTAAACTTTACATCTTTCCTAAGATTAAATTTCCAAGTCTTAGGTGTTGTAGCTTCCCAGCTTTCCGCTAGTTGTGGTCCAATAGACATATCTAAACCTCTAGTAACTAAAGCTTCATAGATCTGTCTTGATACCATTGTTGTTGGTCCTTCGTTTTGAGCATGTGGATCAAGTGTTAAACTGTCTCCTTGCATTGACCATTTAATTGTATTTGCAAATGTTTGTGTAGATGAAAAAACAAATAAAATAGCTATCAAAAATTTGACCAAATTTTTAGATTTCATTTCCCCTCCTAATTATTAAATATAAAAATCTAGCTTAATAATCGGGGAAACTAAAGAAGAATTATTGCACTAATTTTTTGAAATTTTCATATAAAATTTTAGAATATTCGTTCATACTGGACATATGAGTCTGAGAGTCCTTATCAAATTTATCTAGCGCCCCTTCTCCAAGTTGTTTTTCTAAAGCGGATTTATATTCAGGAACACATCCCCATTCGCTAACTGTAGTTTTTTTAATTTCTATATGAAATTGAATTCCATAAGCATGATTTTTATACTTAAAGATTTGATATTTTGTTTCTGGAGATGAAGCAATTAAAGTTATGTCTTTATTTTTTTCTAATTCTTGAACTTCATAAGAGTGCCACTGAAGTGATTTAATTTTTTCTGGAAATTTAGAAAATAATAAGTCATTTTTTTTATTTTCTGTAAAATTTATATCCAGCATTCCAATTTCAGGGTTTTTAGATTTTACAACTTTGCCTCCTGTGACTTCTCCTAACAATTGACATCCTAAACAAAATCCCAGGTAAGGTTTTTTTAAAAAAACAACAAATTCATTAATTGCTTTTTTTTCTTCAATTAACCATGGATAATCTTTTTCCATCCAGGTATCCATTGGACCACCCATACAAAACATTCCATCAAACTTTGATAGATCAGATGGTATTTTTTGACCTTCATCTAATTCAATAGTAGTTAATTCAGCACCATCCTTAATCATTAAATCTTTAATGTATCCAGGATCTTCTATGCTTATATGTTGTAAAATAATTACTTTCATTATTTAAAGCGCTGGCTTTAAAAGTTTTAACATTTTTTTGTGTATAGCTTTATTTGCTGAAACTAAAATGCTACCTCCATGTTTAGCTTCTCCATTCTTCCAGTTAGTTGCTACTCCACCTGCTGCAGAAATTATTGGAATGAGAGCGTGCACATCCCATATTTTATTTTGACATTGAAGAACAATATCAATTTTTCCTTCACAAAAATGAGCATAGCTCAATGCATCAAAACATGGAAATTGCATAAGTTTTAAAACTTTAGGAATTTTACTTTGTTTCTTTAATGAAAGCCAACCATGAAACGCTCCTGCAACTTTAATATTTTTAAAAGTAACTTTTTTATTTACCGAGAGTTTTCTTTTTTTTCCTCCCTGTATTACATAAGCATTATTTTTTGAAATATTTAAATAATACTTATTTAATTTTGGAAAATTAGCTAATCCAACTATTGGGTTTCCTTTATAATTTAATGCAATTAAATTGCTCCAGGTTGGATTGCCAATGACAAATGATCTAGTTCCATCAATCGGATCAATCACCCATGTAAAATCACTTTTAGATTTTTTTCGACCAAATTCTTCACCGATAATCTCATGTTTTGGAAATTTCTTTTGAATTTTAGATCTTATAAATTTCTCAAAAGCTCTGTCTGCTTTAGTCACTGGGTCGTAACCTTTTCCTCTACTTTTGTTTATAGGTTTAAAGGGCTTGTTTAGCTTTAAATTATAAAACTTAGTCATGTCCCTTGCTAATCGATTTAAAAAATTAGCATAATATCTGAATTCTTTTTTGCTTAATTGATCCATGGCAACAATCACATACTATCTTATTTATCTTGATTAAAGCTAAATTTTAAATAATCCTCAAAAAATCTTATGAAAATTGAACTAAACGAAAATAAAGTTTTCTTTAATAATGGCGAATCAGTTCAAGAGATTCACCCTTTTTGGTTAAGGGAAAGAGTTGACGGAGATGAATTTTTAGACAAAGGCACACAACAAAGATTGTTTGATCCATCAACAATGAATGGAGAAATAATTATAAAAAAAGCTCAGATAAAAAATGGTTTTCTTGAAGTTGATTTTAATGATGGAGTAAACTCTAAACTTGATATAACTAAACTCGAAACTGAATTTTCAAATAAAGATACTGTAATTAAATCAATACCCAAAAAAAAATGGGACTCTACTTTAAAAAATATAAAAAATTTTGAATACAAAGAAGGTTTTTTTGAATCAAAAGAAATGTATGATTTATTAGTTTCATTTTATGAATTTGGTTTTGTTGTTGTAAAAAATGTCCCTACAGAAAATAATTATATTGTTAAATTTGCAAATTCAATTGGTAGTGTAAGAAGGACTAACTTTGGAGAACATTTCAATGTTAAATCTAAATCAAATCCAAATGATTTAGCTTATACAACATTACATTTAAGTCCACATACTGATAATCCTTACAGAAATCCAGTGCCTTGTATTCAACTATTACATTGTATTGAAAATGAAGTTAAGGGAGGTTTTTCAACACTTGTAGACGGATATACTGTAACTGAAAATCTTAAAAAAGATAATCCTGAATTTTATAAAATTCTTTCCGAAGTAAAAGTTAGATTTAAATTTACTGACAAAAGCGTAATGTTAGAAGATTGGTCTGAATTAATTCATTTAGATGATAATAAAGAATTTAAGCAAGTAAGATTTAGTCCAAGACTAGACTATGTGCCAGTGTTAGAAAAAAATAAATTAGATTTATATTATAAAGCAAGAAAAAAATTATCTGATTTATATAACTCCGAAAAAAATAGAATAGAATTTAAATTAACTCCGAAAGATCTTATGATGATGGATAATTATAGAGTTTTACATGGAAGAACTAAGTTTGATCCAAAAGAAGGAAAAAGATTTCTACAAGGTTGTTACATAGATTTTGATAGTACAGAAGGTAAATTAAGACATTTAAAAAGAAAATTTAAGCTTTGACGCTTCGAGATTCTTTAATTGCTGCCTTAGTTCCAATTTTTTTAGGATTTGGTTTTGTTATCGCAAAACCTGCTATGGAGTATTTACCTCCATTTTTATTGATGGGGTTACGATTTACTTTTGTAGCATTACTTTTAGTTTGGTGGTTTCCAATACCAAGAGGTTATCTTAAAAAAATTTTTTTTGCTTCTCTAATAGCAAATACAATACAGTATAGTATCACTTACACTGGTTTAGATTTGATAGATGCTTCAGCAGCAGTTTTGCTTGTTCAAACTGAAGTTCCTTTCGGAGTTTTGTTTGCATACTTTATGCTTAAAGAAAAACCAACAGTCAGGGCTTTAATAGGAATAGCTATTGCATTTGTTGGTGTTTATATTCTAACCGGATCCCCTAACTTAGATGGTAAAGTTCTTGGTATCTCATTAACTATTATAGGATCAGGTGTTTGGGCATTAGGACAAGTTTTAGTAAAACCATTAAGTAAAGAAATAAATCCATTGGCACTTGTTGCTTGGTTAGGTTTATTTTCTGGACCAATATTAATAGGACTTTCTGCAATATTTGATGGAAATACAATCAACTACTTTAAAAATGCAAGTTTTGAAAGTTGGATGATAGCAATTTACCTAGGATTTATTATGCAGCCAATAACTTATGGTTGTTTCTATTATGTTTTAAAAAGAAATCCATTATACAAAGTTCTACCAATAGTCACCATGGGTATACCTCCTACTGGATTATTAGCTGCAATTTTTCTTTTAGGGGAAGAACCAACCAAAGAATTATTTATTGGAGGCGCTGTAATTATAATTGGAGTGATCTTAATAGTATTTACTAAGCCAGAAAAAAAATAATTTTAAGTTATTTTACTTATTTGTTCTTCAGCTTTTTTTATTGATCCTTCATAATCTATTGACATTTGATCTGCTGAAATAGTCTGTATATTTTTAATACCAAAAAAATTTAATACGTGTATAAGCCAAGGAGATAAATAATCTTCTTTACTTCCTACTTTTGTTCCTCCAGAAGTAATTACCAGGTAGACTTTTTTGCTTTCTAAAAGTCCTATTTGTTTTCCATCTTCAGAATATTTAAAAGTTGATTTTACTCTTGCGGCAAGATCAGACCAAGCTTTTAGAGTTGCAGGTGGGCCAAAATTATATATCGGTGTTGAAATTATTATAATATCACTTTCTTTTAATTCCTTTACTAATTTGTCAGACAACTCAAACATTTTTTTGTGTTGATCTGTCCTTTCATTTTCAGGTATAGACATTCCAGATTCTGTAAGACCAGCCACAAAAAGCATCTCATCGTCTAAGTCTCTATAAATCACTTCATCTTCTGGTTTTTTAATTTTTTCTAAAAGTTTTTTTGCTAATTCTCTTGAAGCAGATCCTTTTTTTCTAGCACTACAATCAATTTGATAAATTTTCATAATTAAGTTTTATCCAAAATTTTGCAAAAATGGAAAGATATTTAAAATATAATAACCCAAAGTCTGTAGTTGATTAGTTAAAATCAAAATACCTGTGATAAGCAAAATTATTCCACCAATTTTTGATACTAAATTAATATTCTTTTTAAAGTTTTTAGAAAATATCAAAAATCTCTGTATTAAGTATCCTGATAGAATAAATGGAATAGCCAAACCTAATGAGTAAAAAAATAATAGCAGTATTCCTTTATTAATACTCTCTTCTGTTGCTGCTAAAGCTAAAATAGAACCTAAAATTGGACCAATACATGGGGTCCAGCCAAAACCAAAAGCAGCTCCGATAAGTATAGGACTAAATATATTTTTATTAGTATTTGTTTGAATTCTTTTTTCATAATTCAAAAACTTTAAATTTATTACACCAATTATATGGAGTGAAAAAATAATAATAATAACTCCTGCTAGTATTCTTAATTCGAAAGAATTTTGAAGTAATAATTGACCTAAAAAAGTTGATGCTGCTCCAAAAATTATAAAGACGATAGAAAAACCAACAGTAAATAAAATGATTGGTATTAAATTAATATTTTTTTTCTCAACTAATTCATTAAGTGAACTTCCAGAAATATAAGAAATATAACCTGGAATAAGAGGTAAAACACAGGGAGATAAAAAGCTAATTAATCCTGCGCCCAAAGCAATAAATAATTCAAACATAGTTTATTTTATTTAATTACAACTTTTGAATTTTGTTCGCCCAAAAAATCTATACTCAATTTAATGTTATCGCCTGATTTTAAAAATACTTGTGGCTTCATTCCCATTCCAACTCCTGCAGGGGTTCCTGTAGTAATTAAATCACCTGGTTGTAAAGACATAAACTTACTCAAATAAGAAATTAAAAAATTTACATTAAAAATCATATTCTTTGTATTGCCAGATTGCATTTTTTTTTCATTAACTTCTAATATTAAATTTAAATTATTAATATCAGGAATTTCATCTTGAGTTACTAAATAAGGTCCCGTTGGTCCAAATGTATCACCTGACTTTCCTTTAACCCATTGACCTGATTTCTCAAGTTGCCATTCTCTTTCGCTAACATCATTAACAATACAGTAGCCTAATATATGATCTGACGCTTCTTTCTCAGAAATATTTTTTGCTTCTTTTCCAATAACTATTGCTAACTCAACTTCCCAATCTAACTTGGAAGAGTCTTTTGGCATTTCTATATTGTCATTCGGTCCTGAAATACTGCTAGTCGCTTTCATGAAGACTATAGGTTCTGTTGGTGTTTTGGCTCCTGTTTCTTTTGCATGATCAGAATAATTTAATCCTATTGCAACAAATTTTCCTGGTTTTACTATGCAAGCACCAACTCTTTCACTTTTGGATAGTTCGGGGAGATCGGCTAAATTTAAATTTTTAAGATTATTTATTGATGAATTGTTTAAAAATTTAGGACTAAAATCTTTTATTTTTGAACTTAAATCTCTAATTTTTCCATCTTTGTCCAACACTGCTGGTTTTTCTTTTCCTTTGATCCCTATTCGTAAAAATTTCATTTTATTTTATAATATCAATAATTAGTTGTTTTTCCTAGTCTAGCAGCTCCTCTAACTCCACTTGCATCTCCGTACATGGGTTTAACGAATTCTGTATTTATATTCGAAGATCCAGCAAAATTTCCTGTCATATATTTAAGTAAATTCAAATCATTAATTTCATTTGATAGCCCTCCACCGAAAACTATAACCTCTGGATCAATAGTATTTATTAATGTAGACAAACTTCTTGAGAGCCTGTTATAGAAATTATCTATAAATTTTTGATTTTCCTTTTGGTTTTTAAATATTTCTTCTGATGAAGTTTTTTTTTTAAATTTTTCGAAATATAAGTCTTCTAATCCTTTGCCTGAAACATATTTTTCAATAGAAATATTAGGTACAAAGACACTATCTTTCGATAATGGAGAAACTTCATCTTCGATTAATCCAAAATATGGTAAAGGGTTATGGCCCCATTCACCTGCATTATTATTTGATCCTGAAATAATTTTTTTATTAATAACTAACCCACCTCCACATCCTGAGCCAAGTATTACACCAAAAACTGTCTTATAATTTTTCGCAGATCCATCAATAGCTTCAGATAAAGCAAGGCAATTTGCATCGTTTTCACAATAAACATTTTTATTAAGTTCTTTAGATATATCTTTTTGTAATGTTCTATTATTTAACCATAAAGTATTGTTTGCATTTTTATGTTTACCAGTTGAAGGAATTATTGCGCCTGGATGACATAAACCAACATTTAATTCTTTGTTAAATTTTCTTTCAATCTCTATTACTATTTTTTTTATAAGGTTTATTGTCTCATTGTAACTTTGTGGCGTATGCTCTCTTTCTCTTAAATGTTCCTTTCCATCTTCGGACAAGACAACACTCTCTATTTTGCTGGCTCCTAAATCTATTCCTATTTGCATCAATTTTTAAGCTTATTTTTTCTCAATTAACTAACCTTTGATACCAAGGTGTGTGTATTTAACATTCAAATAATCTTTAATCGCCATTGAACCACCTTCTCTTCCATATCCAGTTTGTTTTATTCCTCCAAACGGTGCTTCTGCTATGGCTACTAAAGGAGTGTTAACCGCAACAGTACCCGTTTCCATTAGTTCTGATGCTCTATGTGCTTGTTCCATTGAGTTTGTGCATATGTAGCTACTAAGGCCTAAATCATTATTATTTGCTCTTTCAATTACTTCATCAAATGATTTAAAAGATAACATTGGTACTAGTGGACCGAATGGCTCCACTTTCATAATGGTATAATCATCTTTTACATTATCAAAAATTGTTGGTTCATAATAAAAACCTTTATTAAAGCCAGCAGGTCTTTTACCGCCTAATAATACTTTTGCACCTTCTTTTTTAGTTGTTTCAACTAATTCTTCTAATTCATTTAATCTTTTTTTTGTTGTTAAAGGACCAAGTTGAACATTTGGATCCATACCATCACCTATCTTTAATTTTTTAGTTTTTTCAACAAAGAGATTTACAAATTCATCTTTTTTACTTTCTTGAATGTAAAATCTGTTAGGAGAGATACAAACTTGACCATTATTTCTAAACTTTGCAGCAATAGCCATATCGGTAGCTTTTTCTATATTTGCATCATCAAATACAATAAATGGAGCATGACCACTTAACTCCATGGTAACTCTTTGAACTTTTTCTGCTGCTTGTTTGAGGATTAATTTTCCTACTCTTGTAGATCCTGTAACTGAAATTTTTTTGATAATGTCTGATGAAATTAATTGTTGAGCTATACTTGGTGGATCGCCAGATAATAAATTTACTACTCCTGGAGGAACTCCACAATCCCTACATATATCTATTAATTCCATCACACTCCCTGGAGTAATTATATCAGGTTTAATTATTACTGAACAACCAGCTGCTAGAGCTGTAGAAATTTTTCTTGAAGATAAAAGCAATGGAAAATTCCATGGTGTTAAAGCTGCAACAACACCTATTGGTTGATAATAAACATGTACTCTTGTATCTACAAATCTGCTCTCAACTGTTTGCCCATAAATCCTTTTTGTTTCTTCAGCATTCCATTCAAAAATATCCGCTGAAACACCAACTTCTACTTTAGCTTCAGCGAATGGTTTGCCTACCTCGAGAGTCATCCATTTTGCCAGGACTTCTTGTTTTTCTCTCATCTTGTCAGCTATTTTTCTAATAATATAAGATCTTTGCCAAGGTGGTGTTTGTTTCCAAACTTTCAAACCTTTTTCAGCAGAGTTTAATGCTTTGTCAATATCAGCTGATGTTGCTTTTGATGCATGACCTAAAACTTCTTCATTAGCTGGATTAATAACTTCGTATGTTGATTTGTCAGACGACTGTTGCCATTTACCGTCAATAAATTGTCCAAATTTTTCGTACATAAGCTTCAATTTAACATTACTTTAGATTGTGTCTACTATGCAATTTACTCATTATAACATTTTTGTAATAATGATATTCTAAAATATTAAAGAAAGGAGAATATTATGGCTAAATTTTATATAATCGGAAACTACACTGCCCAAGCGTTTAAAGGATTTATAAAAGATCCCAAACAAGATAGAGCTGCTGCCGCAAATGCATTGGCAACAGCATTGGATGCTAAAATGGAATCATTTGCGATAACAAGAGGATCTTATGATTTTGTTGGATGTGTTAGCGGAAAAGACTTTGAGTCAATGGCTGCAGTTAAATTAGCAGTTGAGGCTTCTGGAGCTATTAGCAATTTTACTATATTAGAAGAAATGGATATGAGTAAAACAGCTGAGATGGCTGGAAAAGCAATGGGTCTTTATAAGCCTGCAGGATAAATTTTTAGAAATTTAACTTCTAGTCTTAAGGGCTAGAAGTTAATTAGTTTCATATAAAGTTGGAAACATTTCGCCCCCTAAAGGATCACCATTTTTATATCCAGCGTCTTGCATAGCTTTTCTGTAATTATAACTAGTCCAATCTCCAATATAGCTTATTTTTGTATCTTCTTTTGCAACTCTTAAAGTATAACGGCTCAAAGTTTTGTTAGGTATTGACGGACTAATAGCACCATGAAGTGTTCTCATATCAAAAATTACACAGTCTCCCAAATCACAATCCCAATTTAAAAATTCATATTTATCTTTATTTCCTAAAATATCTGGAGGTGTTTCATATTTTTTTCCATTAATTACACATTCGTTACCTTCTATTTTATGCCCATCTTTAAAAAGAACTCTTAAAAATAATTTATTCCATAAGTGTGATCCTTTTACCCAAGCAACACCTTCATCTTTTTTACTTGGTTGAAGTGGCAACCAAAGTACACACATTGTACCTTCCATATCAAAATAACTAACATCGTGATGGAAAGGAGTTTTTGATTTAGATCCACCTTCTCTTAAAAACCAATTATCCATAACAAGATTTATTTTTTTTGCTGACATTAACTCTGATGCTATTTTTGCATAAGGTGAATTGAATACAAAATCTTTAAATTCAGGCACTAAATGCCAAGTCCAATAATCTTCTAAATAAGCAGGAACGTCTTGTTCTAAAGTATGAGATTTAAATCTTGGACTTGGGTTTTTTATGTCTTTTTCAATTCCAGTCTGAAGTTTTTTTATCCAACTAACATCAAATTTTCCTTTCAAAAATATAGCACCATCTTTTTTGAACTGATTTATCTCATCATTGGTAAGGATTTTGGTCATGATATAATTTAATAATTATGATAACTTAAATTAAAAAAAAATAAATAAAAATGCTTAAAGATAGTTTTGGTAGAACATTTCCGTATATTAGAATGTCAATTACAGATGTTTGTAATTTTAAATGTGGTTATTGTTTACCAAATGGGTACCAAATTGATAAAAGTGATAATAGAAAATTTCTTCATCTTGATGAAATAAAACGTCTTGCAAAATGTTTCTCTGAATTAGGGGTTAATAAAATTAGAATTACAGGTGGTGAGCCAACTGTGAGAAAAGATTTTTTTGAAATTATTAGAGTTTTAAAAGTAGATTCTGGAATAAAAAAAGTTGTAATTACAACAAATGGCTATCATTTAGATAAAAAAGCAAAGCTATTAGTTGATAGTGGTTTAAATGGAATAAACATAAGTATAGATAGTCTTAACCGTGAAACTTTTAAAAATATTACTGGGCATGACAGGTTGCCAGAAATTTTAGAAGGAATAAAAAATTTACAAGAATTAGGTTTTGAAAATATTAAAATTAATGCTGTTCTACTCAATGGTATTAATTCATCAGAAAAAGACTTTGATTCATGGTCAAAATTTATTCAAAATAACAAAATAGATTTTAGATATATAGAGTTAATGCAAACAGGTGATAATTTAGAATATTTTAAAAAATATCATACTTCATCTAAGATATTTAAGAATTATTTAAATGAAAATAATTGGATTTACCAAACTTTAGGAAAAGACGCTGGTCCATCACTAAATTACATAAACCCTGAATATAAAGGTAAATTTGGAATAATTGCTCCTTATTCAAAAGATTTTTGTAAAACTTGTAATCGTTTAAGGATTACTTCTAGAGGAGATTTGAGACTTTGTTTATTTGGAAATACTGGAATAAGTGTAAGACATTTATTACAAAAAGACGATCAACTTAACGAGTTAAAAGACCTTATATTAAAACAAATGCAGTTTAAAAAAGAGTCGCATTATTTAGAACTTGGGGATACGGGCTCAACTAAAAATTTATCTAAAACAGGAGGATAATTGACGAAATTAAAAATAGTAAATCAAGATGAATTAAAAGATTGGGCAAAAGAAATTTTTAAAAAAAATTCATTTAATATGGTTGATGTTTCCTCAAAAAAAGAAACATTTAGAAGAGCTCTTGCATCGGGGAAAATTTATGTTGGGAAAGAAGTTTTTAATAAGATTAAAAACAAAGAAATGCCCAAGGGAGACCCTATAACTCTAGCAGAAGTTTCGGCTGTTTTAGGTGTTAAAAAAACAAGTGAATTAATTCCCTTGTGTCATCCTCTTCCAATAGATCATACTGCAACTAAAATTATTATGCACGAAGAAGATTCTTCTTTAGAAGTATTTTGTGTTGTTTCGGCAGTTACAAAAACAGGTGTTGAGATGGAAGCAATTATGGGAGTTAATTCAGCACTGATTACAATTTACGACCTAAGTAAAATTGTTAATCCACATCTAAAAATTGATAATGTTAAATTATTAATTAAGGAAGGTGGCAAAAGCGGATTATGGACAAATCCAGATGGACTTCCTAAATTTTTAGAAAATATTTTTTAATTATGAAAGTTAAACTTGAGCTTTTTGGAGCAAGTAGAGATTTAAGTGATAATGATTTTTTAGAGTTTAATATTGAAAAAAAGATTTCAATCAAAGATTTTAAGAAAAAAATTATTAATTATGTTGATGAAAGGTTTAAAGGAAATAAGAATTTTAAGAAAATAATTGAAACTTCAGCTTTCTGCTCTGAAGATAATAATATTATTTCTGAAAATTATAAAATTACAAAAGATCAAAAAATTGGAATTATTCCCCCTATTGGAGGTGGTTAATGCTTCATGCAAAAATAATAGATCTTAAAAAAGAAAAAATAGAAGTTAATAAAGCTGAAGAATTTGTATCTTCATCTAAATTTGGTGCTTCATTAATTTTTAAAGGAACTGTTAGAGAAAATAATGATAATAAAAAAGTAACAGGAATTACCTATGATAGTCATGATGCAATGGTGATTAAAAGTTTTGAGGAAATTTACAATGAAGTTGGCCAAAAATTAAAAATTAAAGATAAAGCAGTTTATGTTGAACATGTAAAAGGATATTTGGGATTAGGAGAAATAAGTATTATTATTGCTGTTGCCTGTCCTCATAGAGCTGAAACATATATTCTTTCTAGATACATTATTGAAGAAATTAAGAAAAGATCTCCTATTTGGAAAAAAGAACATTATGAAAATGAAGAAAGTGAATGGCTAAAAGGAAATCCTATACAAGCTAATTAAAATCTTTTCTTAAATCTAAATCTTTAAAAACTTTTTTACTTAAAACTTTTATAAAATTAGTATTATTTTTTAATCTTTTGACCATAAACTTGGCCCCAACATCACCTTTCATTCTTTTAAATTTAATTAATACAGAACTATCGAAACCTATTGGATTGCCAATTTTATTCTTAAATTTTAATGCGTGAACTAAATGTCTTTTTTTAGATATTGAATTATAAATTTTATTAATATCTGAAGTCCTTATAAATGGCATATCAGAATGAACAATCATAAACCCTTTGTCTTTTTTTGATATTTTTTTTAAACCTACTTTAATTGAAGATGACATGCCTAATCTAAAGTTTTTATTAAATACAAAAATATTTTTTTTATTCTTCTTAATCACTTTTCTTACTTCTTTGTTCTGATAACCAAGAACAATGACAATTTTATCTACTTTACTTTTAAATAATGCTTGTAGTGAATGATTAATTAAAGCTTTATTTTTAAACTTTTTAATTAATTTATTTTCACTTTTAAGCCTTTTAGATTGTCCTGCAGCTAACAGAATAACTTTAATCATTTTTTAATCTCCAATTAAATGATGGGATAAAATTCTTGTTTGGTTTTCAAGTCTATGTTCAAACAAATAAAGACCTTGCCAAGTTCCAAGAATTAATTTTTTATTTTTTAAACTTAAAGTTAATTGATTATTAGTAAGTGCAGATTTTATGTGGGCTGGCATATCATCTTTTCCTTCAATGGTATGTTTGTATAATTTTTGATCCATTGGTACTAGTTTATGAAAAAAATTTTTAAGGTCATATAATACATCTGGATCTGCATTTTCCTGAATAATTAATGAAGCGCTGGTGTGTAATATATTAATATTTAAAATACCATTTTTAATTTTTTGTTTATCAATCCAATCTAAAGTGTTTTCAGTAAAATTATAAAAACCTTGCCCTTCGGTATTAATTTTTATTTCCTCAAATACTTGTTCCATTTATTTTTTATAAGTTTCTGATACTAATTGTGCAATAATAGATAGAGCTATCTCTGGAGCTGATCTTCCACCTAGTTTAATACCAATTGGACCGTGTATTGAATTAATTTGGTCGCTATTAAATCCCGCATCTTTTAATCTTTGACATCTGTTTTCATGAGTTTTCTTGCTACCTAGCGCACCTATATAATAAAATTTTTTATTAAGAGCATATTGTAATGCTGGATCATCTATTTTGGGGTCGTGAGTTAAAGCAATTAGTGCAGAATTTTCATTTGTTTCTATTTCTTTAAAAGCTTCATCTGGCCATTTATTGATAATTTTCATATCAGGAAATCTTTGTTCCGATGCAAAATAGCCACGAGGATCTATAATGGAAATTTCAAAGTTCAAGCTTTTTGCAAAATCTACCAGATATTGAGCTATATGAACTGCGCCTACAATAATAACTTTTATAGGTCTAACATATGTTTCGATAAAAATTTCAGTATTTTCTATTACTCCATTTTTTTTTAATTTAAAAAAATTATCAATTTGCTGTTTATAAATTTCAAATTCTTTGCTTAATGATTTTCCAGGTTCATATATTTCGCTCAAACCATTTTCAAGATTAGTTACAATTGCAAATTCTATCTTTGAAGCCTTTTTTTTGATTATTTCCTTAAGTTGAGAGTGTTTCATTTAAACAATAATAAAATGGTAGATTAAAAGTCCAATGATTAAGCCTTTAATAAACGTTATCCAAAGCACTGCGTAATCCGAAAGATTAAGTTTTTTTTTCCACCAGTTTATATATTTTATATGTATCTCAATCATAAATTTAATTTATCTTTTCTAAATAGACTGCTATTTCACCACCGCATGCAAGTCCCACTTCCCAAGCACTTTCGTTGGAAACTTTAAATTCAATTTTTTTACACGGTTTATTGTCTTTAATTAAACCAATGCATTCTCTTACTACTGCAGATTCAACGCATCCCCCAGAAACGGAGCCTGAAAAATCTCCTTTTTCATTGACAATCATTCTGCTTCCTACTTGTCTAGGTGATGAGCCCCAGGTTTGAATTACTGTTGCAAGAACAACTTTTTGGTTAGCATTTAACCAATCATTTGCTTCTTCTAAAATTTTTTCATCAAATGAATTTTTCATTAGATGTAAAGGTATTACTGAAAGAAATATTTAGCAAGCATCAACAGCTTTTTTAGCAAAAGCTTTAACCATATTTGCTCTGTAATCTGAAGAGGCATGTATATCTGAGTTCATACCTGATGAAGATACTTTAACGCTATCTATGGCTGATGAAGAAAAATTCTTAGTTAATGCCCCTGCTAAATCTTTATCGTTATATACACATGACTTAGCGCCAGTTACTCCAACATTTATTCCTGTTTTATGTTGTGCAACATAAACACCCACTATTGCATATCGCGAAGCTGGATTTGGTAATTTTTGATAACTTGATTTTTGAGGTATTGAAAATTCAATTGACTCTATTACTTCAGTACTTTTAAGACAAGTTTCAAACATCCCTCTAAAAAATTTTTCTGCATCAATTGAACGATTATTAGTATGTATAGTAGCATTTAAAGCAATACATGCTGAAGGATAATCTGCAGCAGGATCATTATTTGCTATTGAACCACCAATCGTACCTCTATTTCTTACTTGTGGATCACCAATACCTTCTGCAAGAGCTGCTAATGAAGGAATTGCTTTTTTAACATCTTTTGAACTTGCTACTTCGGAATGTTTTGTTGTTGCTCCTATTGTAACTGTTTTTCCAGAGACTTTAATTCCTGATAGTTTTTTTATTCTTTTAATATCGATAATATCTTTATATGAAGCTAAGCCTAATTTCATTGAAGGTATAGTTGTCATTCCTCCAGCTAAAAAAGCTGAATTAGAGGATGCTAACTTTGATGCTTCTTTGACATCTTTTGCAGAATGATAATTAAATGTTTTCATAATTTCCTTTAAGCCGCCTTAGCATTAGATTTTTTCATTTCTTTACATGCTTTCCAAACTTTTTCTGCTGTTGCGGGTAAAGAAATTTCTTTTCCATCCAAAGCATTAATAACTGCGTTCATTACTGTTGGTGTTGCCGCTATAGTTCCTGCTTCTCCACATCCTTTAACTCCTAATGGATTAGTAGTAGCCTTTGTACAAGTAAATCCTAAATTAAAGTCTGGAAGATCATCGGCTCTTGGCATTGTATAATCCATGTAAGAAGCTGTAATCAATTGACCAGAATCGTCATATTGAGCATTCTCATATAAAGCTTGCCCAATTCCTTGAGCCAATCCACCATGAACTTGTCCTTCAACAATTAGTGGGTTCACTATAGTTCCAAAATCATCAACTGCTGTATATTTATCAAGTTTTACATGACCTGTTTCAGGATCTATTTCAACTTCACAAATATGTGATCCTGCTGGAAAAGAGAAATTAGCTGGATCAAAAAAAGAAGATTCTATCAATCCTGGTTCTTCTCCTTCTGGTAAAGGTGATTTAACTTCGTCTCTTACTCCGGGAAGATAACTTGCAAAAGCAACTTCTCCAATTGTTTTCTTTTTATTTGATTTTGCAACAACGAATTCACCATTTTTAAAATCAACTTCATCAGGACTTGCTTCCAACATTTTAGCAGCAATTTTTTTTCCTTTATTAACTATTTTTTTGCAAGCGTTAACTATTGCTATTCCTCCAACAGTTAAGGATCTTGAACCATATGTTCCCATACCAAATGTACCTTTGTCAGTATCACCATGAACAACATCAATATTTTCAATTGGAACACCCAATTCATCAGCTGCAATTTGCGCAAATGTAGTTTGGTGACTTTGTCCATGACTATGAGAACCAGTATAAACTGTAACTTGTCCTGTTGGATTAAATCTTACTTCTGCTGACTCCCATAAACCCACTCCACAACCTAACATCATCACTACAGGTGATGGTGCAATACCACATGCTTCAAAATAAGAGGTAACCCCAATACCTCTAAGTTTGCCTTTTGACTCTGATTCTTTTTTTCTAGCAGCAAAACCATCATAATCCGCCATTTCTTTTGCTTTGTTTAATCCAGCAACATAATCGCCTGAATCTATCTGGTGAACTAAAGTTTGCTTAAATGGAAACTCAGTAGGAAAATTTTTCATTCTTATCTCAATTGGATCAATACCTAATTCCATTGCAGCCTTGTCTACAATTCTTTCAATAGTATAAGTAGCTTCTGGTCTACCTGCACCTCTATAAGCATCTACTGGTGCAGTATTTGTATAAACTGCTTTAACATTAGAATATGCAGCTGGCATTATATAAACGCCTGTTGCACATGGTCCAAATAAATATGTTGGGGTTACAGTTCCAAATACTCTTGCATAAGCTCCAAGATTTGCAATTGTTTCATTTTTAAATCCTAAAAATTTACCATCATTAGTAACTGCTAATTCCGCATGAGTAATATGATCCCTTCCGTGAGTATCTGTTAGAAAAGACTCTGTTCTTTCAGCTACCCATTTGATAGGTCTTTCTATTTTTTTTGAAGCCCAGCTACAAACTATTTCTTCGTTATAAAGATTAATTTTTGATCCAAATCCTCCACCTACATCTGGTGCAACAACTCTTAATTTATTTTCTGGAGCAACACCTCCGAAAGCCGACATAATCAATCTTGATAAATGTGGATTTTGACTTGTTGTGTAACAAGTTATTTCTTCTGAAGCAGTATTATAATCTATTACACAAGCTCTTGGTTCCATAGCATTAGGAATAAGTCTATTATTATTAATATCTAGTTTTATAATTTTGTCTGCTTTATCAAATGCTTCTTTAACTTTTTGTCTGTCACCAAGCAGCCAGTCGTAGCAAAGATTTTTATCTATACCATCGTGTATTGCTTCACTGTTCATTGCTTCACCTAAATTAGAAACTGCCTTTAAAACTTTATAATCAACTTTTACTAATTCAGCTGCTGCTCTAGCTTCGTCTAAAGTTTCAGCAAAAACTACAGCTACGGGATCTCCAACAAAATTTACACTATCTTTTGCTAATGGTGGATTTGCAGGACATTTCATTTCTGAACCATCTTCGCTTCTAATAGCCCATCCAGCAATCAAGCCTCCAATTTTGTCTTGCGCTATATGTTCTCCTGTTAAAATATCTACTACACCTGAAGATTTAAGAGCTTTTGATGTATCAATTTTTTTTATTTTTGCTCTTGCGTGTGGAGATCTAATAAATATGGCATATGTCTGGTTAGCAATATTAATATCAGAAGTATATCTACCTTTACCTGTCAAAAATCTTTTATCTTCTTTTCTTTCAACTCTTGATCCTACTAAACTTGCCATTTTAACTCCTACATTTTTGAAGCAGCTTCTTTAACTGCTGCAACAATATTATGGTATCCTGTACATCTACAGATATTACCTTCCAACCAATCTCTTATTTCTTGATCTGTTGGGTTTTTTTTATTTTTTAAAAGATCAACTGCACTCATGACCATGCCAGGTGTGCAAAATCCACACTGCAATCCGTGCATCTTTTTAAATGCTTCTTGCATTGGATGTAATTTTCCATTTGAAGCCAAACCTTCAATTGTTGTAACTTTTGAGCCATCAAGGTCTGCTGCTAAAGCTGTACAGCTTTTTATTGATTTTCCATCAACATGAACTACGCATGCTCCACATTGGCTCGTATCACATCCTATGTGTGTCCCTGTCAAATTTAATATATCTCTTAATAAACCTGATAATGTCGTATGATCTGAAATTTCTTTTGTAACTTTTTTGCCATTAACTTCTAAAGCAATCTTCTTCATAAGGTTCCGCTCCTTAATAATTAGCTTCAGTTAAACATACAATATTGTCACACTCAACTTTAAAAAAATAAAGATTCTAGTATTACGCGATTCACATAATTAAATAAACCGCTAAAGCCGTGAATATTGCAATAGATATATAAATTAATGTTTTGTTTTGTGATTTTTTTTCACTTGTAACTTCATTTTTTTCCGCATTTTCTTTTATAGTTTTTTTGTCATCATGATCATTTGAAACTAATTCAGAAAATTTTCCAAAAAAAACATCAGCCATTTTTTTTGCTGTCATATCAATTAAACGTGAGCCAATCTGGGCAATTTTTCCGCCAACATTTGCTTCAACTGTATAAGTAAGTTTAGTACCATGATCTTCATCCTCCAAACTTACTGTGGCTTCTCCATTTGCAAAACCTACTGGAGAGTTTCCTGAGCCAGTAATTTTATAACTATGGGGTGGATTTAAATCCTTAAGTTCAATATCTCCTGTAAAACTTGCATTAAATGGGCCGATTTTGTTAGTCGCCGTTGCAGTAAACTCTGTTTCTGATTTTTTTATAAATTCTTCACAGCCTGGTATTGTTTTTTGCAAAATTTCAGGATCATTTAATGCTTCCCAAACTTTTTGTTTTTCTAAGTTTATTTGATATGATCCAGAAAGTTTCATTAATACAATAAAACTTTAACACAAATTATTATGGATGATAATACAAAAAAGGAATTACAATCAGCAGCATTCGAAAGATTAATTGAGCATCTTAGAGAAAGAAAAGATGTGCAAAATTTAGATTTAATGAATTTAGCTGGATTTTGCAGAAATTGCTTATCAAAATGGTATAGAGAAGAAGCGGAAAAAAAAGGTATTTCAATATCAGATCCAGATGCAAGGGAACATGTATATGGTATGCCTTATTCTGAGTGGAAAAAAAAATACCAAAAGTAATTTTTTAACTAGTGATAAAATTTCTTCCGTTAATATTTATATTGCTTTGGTCTTCAGCCTTTATAACAACAAAACCAATAGTTGATTACAGTGATCCTTTTGCAGCTTTAAGTTTTAGATTTTTAATAGTTGCAATAGGATTTTATTTTTTTTCCTTATTTTCAAAACAAAAAGTTTTAGTTCATTCTACAAATATTTTACCATCAATTTCTACAGGAATACTTTTTCATGGATTTTATCTTGGTGGTGTTTTTTATTCAATTTCTATAGGTCTTCCTACCGGAATTGCAGCATTAATTGTTACACTTCAGCCTGTTTTAACAAATGCTTTGGCTGGTCCCATTTTAAATGAAAAAATTACATGGAATAAATGGCTTGGAGTTTTTTTAGGATTTGTTGGAGCAGCTTTGGTTATTGGTTTTGATATAGGCAAATCTTTACCAACTTTGGGGGTTGTTGCTGTAATTATTTCTTTGATTGCGGTTACTTCAGCAACACTATGGCAAAAAAAAATAAGTAATAATTTGCCTTTATCAGTTAGTAATATGTACCAAGCATTAGGAGGTTTTTTATTCCATTTATTTATAATTATTTTTTTCATTCAAAAACCATTTATAGATTTTTCAACAACTTTTATAATTTCAATAAGCCATCAAATCTTTTTTGTTTCTTTTGGAGCATTTACTATTTTAATGTATTTAATAAAAAAAAACTCAGCAAGCAAAACTGTTTCTGTATTTTTTCTAATACCTCCTACTTCAGCTATTATGGCTTTTATTTTTTTAGGAGAAAGTTTAGATTCTGTTGATATATTTGGATTTTTAATTGCAACATTAGGAGTTTATATTGCAACAAGAGAAAAAAATTAAAATTTTATTTTTCTTTAAGTCTTGGGAATAATTCTACAAAATTACAAGGTTTATGATTAATGTCTAACTGATGTACTAAAATTTCATCCCAAGCATCAGTTACTCCTCCAGAAGATCCAGGTAATGCAAATATATATTTGCCATTAGCCAGTATTGCGCAAGCTCTTGATTGAATAGACGAAGTACCAACAGTTTTTAAACTAATTGTTCTAAATATCTCACCAAATCCTGGTATATGTTTATCTGCTATTTCATCTAATGCCTCAGGTGTAATATCCCTTCCAGTTAATCCAGTACCACCTGTTGTTATTATTACATCAATATTTTTTTTCTTTATCCAGTCTTTTAATATTTTTTTAATTGCATTTTTGCTATCTTTACAAATTTTCCTATATACTAAATTATGATTAGCCTTGCTTATCTTATCAACTAAAATACTTCCTGACTTATCAGTTTTTAAAGTTCTTGTATCGGTAACTGTTAATAGTGCTATATTTACAATCATAAAATTTAAATGATTATATTATCAATTTTATTTTTTGTAACTGCAATATTATATGCCAGTGTTGGTTTTGGGGGTGGGTCAACTTATCTAGCATTAATGTTAATATGGGATATTCCTTATTATATTTTTCCAGTAATAGCTTTAATATGTAATATATTTGTAGTTTCTGGAAATTGTTTTAATTATATAAAAGCTGGAAATTTAAATTTAAAATTACTTACTCCTTATCTAATAGGATCAATACCTTTGGCATTTTTTGGTGGCTCTCTACAAATAGATAAAAATCTATTCGAAATTTTTTTATTTATAGTTTTGATACTTGCAGGAACACTGCTTTTAATAAATTTTAAATCTTATGATGATAATGAATCAACTTATAAAAACGTTCCAATTTTTATCTCAATTATAATTGGTGCGATATTAGGTTTTGTCTCTGGAGTAGTTGGTGTTGGTGGAGGTATATTTTTAAGCCCTATTCTTTTTTTAATTAAAGCTGCTAAACCCAAACATATTGTTACTGCAGCATCTTTATTTATTTTTATCAACTCTGTATCTGGTGTTATTGGACAATTAACTAAAAATATAGTTTTAAGTGATATATCAAATTACTGGTATTTATTTTTAATTGTAATTATTGGTGGCCATATCGGTAATTTTTTAAATTTAAAAATATTTCCAACAAGATTTCTTGCGTTAATAACATCTGTCCTGGTATTATTTGTTGCTATTAGGATAGGTATTAAATTATTTTTATAATATGGATTTAAACTATTTTAAAAAAAAAAGAATTTTGGACGCTGGTATGGGTCAAGAGTTACTTGCAAGAGGACTTGTAACCAAAGGAACCCTTTGGTCAGCAACTTCATTAATAGATGAAAAATATAATAGTTTAGTAGTTGATACTCATTTATCTTCTATTGAAGCAGGAGCAGAGGTAATATTAACAAATACTTTTACTACAAGAAGAGTGAGAATGGAGCAAAATCAAGTTGGAGATCATTTTCAATTTGCAAACCAAAAAGCTTGTAAACTTGCGATAAAAGCAAAAGAATTATCAAAAAAAAACATTTTAATCGCTGGCAGTCTTCCTGCTCAAAATGATACATATGAGGTTGATAAAAGAGATAAAAAAATAATTGAAAAAGATTTTTTTGATCAAGCTAGTATTATTAATCCTTATATTGATTTTTTTTATTTAGATGTGCTCTCTAGCGGAAGAGAAGTGGAGATAGCATTAAATGTTATTAATAAATTAAATAAACCAGTTCTGGTTGGTTTGCATTTAAAGAAAAATGGTTTGCTTCCATCTGGAGAAACAATTAGAGAAACTGTAAAAAAATACAAGAGTACTAATTGGTTAGGAGTAGTTTCTGCCTGTGTATCATTAGAAATAATAGAACAAACAGCAGACGAATTAAAAAGCTTAGATATACCATTTGGTTTTAAAGCAAATTTATGGGCTGTAGAAGAACCCTTGCCTGTTCATAGATTCAATAAAGCAGGGCACAACGAGGTTGGAAAAAATCCAAATATTACTTTAGGAAAAAGGAAAGAAATCACAGGAAAAGTTTTTTGTGAATTTGCAAAAAAAATTATTAAAAAAGGGGCAACAATTTTGGGAGGTTGTTGTGAAACAGATTCATCTCACATTAAAGAACTATCTAAACTGAAGTAACTTTAATTTTGTTTGATGTTTTAACTAAATAAATTCCTAAAATAACTAGCAGTAATGAAACAATAACTTTTGAAGTTACAAGTTCATTTAAAAATATATATCCAAGAATAACTCCAAAAATCGGAATTAAAAACGCAACTTGAGATTGGAAAACTACACCATTATTTTTCAAAATATGAAATCTCAATAACCAAGCAACTCCAGTTGGAAAAACTCCAAGATACAATAATGCAATCATAGAATCTATACTTGGGGATAGATTCCATGGTTGCTCAAAAAACATTGAGATTGGAAATACAATTATTGATCCCCAAATTAATATTGATGCTGTAACATTTTCATTCTTCTTTTTACTTATTTTTAAGGTTAAAATTCCTCCAATAACATAACACGTGGATCCTAATAAAATAGAGAGAGCATAAAGTATATTTTCTGTATTAATTAACACTTTGTCTGAAAATAAAAAAACTATTCCTGAAAATCCAATTAATATTCCAACACTCTTAAACCAATTAAATTTTTCATTTTCAGTAAAAAAATGAGCAAGAATAGTTGCACTTAAAGGTGTGGTGGCCATAAGAATTGCAGCAAGATTACTTTGTACTTTTTGTACTCCATATGCGATTAAAAAAAATGGTATTACTAGATTTATGAATCCAATCGATGCGAACCACAACCAGTCTTTTGAAAATGCTTCAATCTTTATTCTTTTTGCTAAACATAAAAGTACAACTGGTATAGCTCCAAGAAAAATCCTAAAAAATGCAATTGTTACAGGTCCAAAAGAATAAGTTGCAATTTTAATATTAAAAAATGCAGATGCCCAAATTAAAGATAATGTTCCTAGCAGTAAATAATCTAGGGGCTTTGGATTTCTCATTCAGATATATCTTTGACTGATCCATTTGTAATTTTACAAAGATTATCAAAATTAATTTTGAAAATACTATAAGGATGGCCTGCAGCTGCAAATAAATTTGCAAATCTTGCTAATGACTCATCAATAAAAATATCAATTTTATTTATATGCCCTACTGGAGAAACTCCTCCAATTGTAAACCCTGTTATTTCTTTTACTTGATCAGCATTAGCCATACTTACATCTTTTTCATTTAATAATTTTTTTATTTTATTTAAGGAACACCTCTTATCACCAGCAACTAAACATAACAAGAATGAGCTTTGTCTTCTAAGTAATAAGCTTTTTACGATAGACCCAATTTCGGTTTTTAAACTTTCTGCAGCATCTTTTGCTGTTCTAGCTGATGTATCTAAGTTTTCGACTTTTATTGATTGATCAAAATCGTTCAAAACTTTGAGTACTCTTTTTACTGGTTCTTTATTTAATAATTCTTCCATTCAACTAATAATTGTAACAATTTGTGAATTGATAATTTCATATTAATAGCCATTTATCCATGTAAGAAATGCATAGGTGATATCTTATTATATTATCTTCTTATTACCGCATTTTTTGATATTAAGTTCAAATAAAGATTGGAAAAAATTATGAGTTCAAGTGATGTTTTAAAATTAATAAAAGATAAAGAGGTTGAATTTGTTGACTTAAGATTCACCGATCCTAGAGGAAAATTACAACATTTAACTATGGATACGAGTGCTGTGAATGAAGAAATGTTAAATGATGGTGTATTTTTTGATGGATCTTCAATTGCTGGATGGAAAGCAATAAATGAATCGGACATGATTTTAAAACCTGACTTAAGTAGAAAAATAATAGATCCTTATACGTCCCATAATACACTTATATTGTTCTGTGATATATTGGATGCAATAAAAAAAAATCCTTATGAAAGAGATCCTAGAGGTATAGCAAAAAAAACTGAGGAATATTTAAAATCAACCGGTATTGGGGACAAAGCTTATTTTGGTCCAGAGCCAGAATTTTTTGTCTTTGATGATGTAAAAATTAAAAATGAAATGAATGAAACAGGATTTAAAATAGATAGCACTGAAGGTCCATATAACTCTGGAAAAAATTATGAAAATGGAAATATGGGACACAGGCCAGGAATAAAAGGTGGATATTTTCCTGTACCTCCTGTTGATAGTGCGCAAGATATGAGGGGTGAGTATTTAAAAGGTTTAAAAGATGTTGGTATAACAGTAGAAAAACATCATCATGAAGTTGCGCCAAGTCAACATGAACTGGGAATGTTATTTGGAACTTTAGTTAACCAAGCGGATAATGTTCAGTTATATAAATATGTAGTACAAATGGTTTCACATTCTTTTGGCAAAACTGCAACTTTCATGCCTAAACCAGTAAAGGGTGATAATGGTTCCGGTATGCATATACACCAATCAATTTGGAAAGAAAGTAATCCATTATTTTCTGGTGATAAATATTCTGGACTGTCGGAAACAGCTCTTAATTATATTGGTGGAATTTTAAAACACGCAAAAGCTATAAATGCTTTTTCAAATGCTACAACAAATAGCTACAAAAGATTAATCCCCGGATTTGAAGCTCCAGTTCTATTAGCTTTTTCAGCAAGAAATCGATCTGCTTCTTGCAGAATACCAATCACATTAAACAAAAATGGAGCGAGATGTGAAATTAGATTTCCTGATGCTGCTGGAAACCCTTATTTAACTTTTTCAGCGATGTTAATGGCTGGATTAGATGGCATTAAAAACAAAATTAATCCAGGCAAACCTCTTGATGAAGACTTATATGCATTACCTGAAGATAAAGTAAAAAATATTCCAACTGTTTGTGGCTCACTAAGAGAAGCAATGGAATCTTTGGATTTAGATAGAGATTTTTTAAAACAAGGAAATGTATTTACTGATGATCAAATCGATGCTTATATAGCTTTAAAATTTGAAGAGATATACAATTTAGAGCATACACCTCATCCAATTGAATTTGATATGTATTACAGCTCTTAAAATTATTTTTTGCTTTTAAGAATTTTTTCGTCAGCAATTTTATCTTTATTTATCCCTTTTTTTATAGTGTACTCAAGAGTACCGTGTGCGCCAGCCTCGACTGCTTTACGCTGAGCTCTAAATAATTCCTTTTCTTTTTTACTTTCAGCTAATTTATTAGCATGCTTTTCTAAATGTTTAGTATCTCTCATCAATCACTATTATATCTTAAATGATTCTCCACATCCACATCTTTCAGATTCGTTAGGGTTTTTAAAGACAAAAGATGAGGAAAATTCTTCTTTTTTATAGTCCATTTCAGTCCCCAAAAGATACATTATGGCGCCTGGATCTACAAAAAGTTTTACCCCTTTTTCCTCAATTATTTCATCATTTGGATTAATTTCCTTTGTGTATTCCATTATATAAGACATGCCTGCACAACCGCCGGACTTAACGCCCACCCTTACACCTACAGCGTTACTTTCTGCTTTTGACATAATTTCTTTTATTCTTTGAGCGGCATTATCACTTAATGTAATTATTTGTTTCATCATAAATTTAATTCTAATTTTGCGGATTCTGACATCATTGATTTATCCCATGGTGGTTCCCAAACTAGTTTTAAATCAACATCTTTTACTTCTTTTATTTCTTTAACACTATTTTTCACTTCATTTGGTAAACTTTCAGCAACAGGACAATTTGGGGTCGTTAATGTCATATCTATTTTAACATTATTCTTATCATCAATTATAATATCATAAATTAATCCTAATTCATAAATATTAACTGGTATTTCTGGATCATAGATCTTTTTTATTTCAGCAATAACTTTATCTTTTAATTCCATTATACCTCCAAGCTTTCACTATTAATTTCATTTTGAGATTTGTCTATAGCTGATGTCAATGTGTGCCAAGATAGAGTTGCACATTTAACTCTCATTGGATATTGCTTTACTCCTGACAAACACATTAATTTAGTTTTTTCTTCATCTTTCAAAAGGTTTGTTTTAATTTCATCCTTTTCTTTAATCATTTCTAAAAAATCAGTTACAATTTCTTTTACTTCTTTTTCTTCTTTTCCTTTTAACAAATCAGTCATTATTGATGCTGAAGCCATTGAAATTGCACAGCCTTGACCTTCAAATGAAATATCTTCTAATTTTTTATTATCATTAAGCTTTAAAAAAATATGAACCTTATCACCACATAAAGGGTTGTGTCCTTTTGCATCTTTATTAAAATTTTCTGTTTTTCTTAGATTTCTAGGATTTTTTCCATGATCTAAAATTATTTCTTGGTAAAGTTCTTTTAAGTTCATTTTAGTTCAAATATTTTTTTACATTTGTTAATTGACGAATTCAGTTTATCAAGATCATCCTTGGTATTGTAAACTCCTAATGATGCCCTTGCAGAAGCAGCTATATCAAGTTTGTCATGTAATATTTGACAACAGTGATGGCCAGCTCTTATGGCAACGCCATCTTCATCTAAAATAGTTGCTATATCATGAGGATGTATTCCATCAATAGTAAAGGATAGAACAGATCCTTTTGTTTTAGGATTTCCAATTAATTTAACAGAATTATTTTTTCTTAATATCTCCTGGCCATATTCAATAAGTTCTTTTTCATGTTTAATGATTTTTTCCATTCCTATTTTGTTTAAAAATTTAATAGACTCATCAAATGCTATTACTTGTGCTGTTGCCATTGTTCCAGCTTCATATTTATTTGGTAAGTCACCGTAGGTTATGCCTTCTTTTTTGACTTCGCCTATCATTCCTCCACCTCCTTGGTACGGAGGTAATTCCTCTAACCATTTTTTTTTTGCATAAAGAATACCTAAGCCTGTTGGTCCATACATTTTATGACATGAAATGGCATAAAAATCACAATCTAAGTCTTGCATATCTAATTTTAAATGTGGAGCTCCCTGACAACCATCTACCAATACTGGTATATTTTTTGAGTGAGCTAGTTGAACTATTTCTTTAATTGGTAAAATAGCTCCAGTAACATTTGATAAATGAGTTACTCCTATAATTTTAGTTTTTGGCGTAATTTTTTTTTCTATACTCTCTAAAGTAATTTCTCCATCTTCATTTATCTCTGCAAACTCTATTTTAATACCCTTGGATTTTCTTAAATAATGCCAAGGAACATAGTTTGAGTGATGTTCAAGCTCAGTTAATAAAACTTCATCACCTTCTTTCAGATGATTTTGGCCAAAAGTACTTGCTACTAAATTTATTGCTTCTGTAGCTCCTTTTGTAAAAACAATTTCATTTGCATCTTTTGCATTAATAAATTTTTGAACTGATGTTCTTGTATTTTCATATAAATTTGTTGCAGCAACTGCGAGATAATGAACACTTCTTCCTACGTTAGAAAATTCTTTAGTATAAAAATCATAAATTCTATCAACAACAACTCTTGGTTTTTGAGAAGAATTAGCGCTATCTAAGTATACAAGATCATTATTATGAACTTTATTATCAAATATAGGAAACTCTTTTTTTATATTGCTAATGTTCATTGTTTTAAGCTCATAATATTTTTTATTAAATTTTTTATTTCAGAATCTGTAATTTTTTCAACAACATCTAATAGGAAACCATTAATTAAAAGTTTTTTTGCTTCTTTATAGTTTAACCCTCTAGACATTAGATAAAATATTGAATCTTCATTTAAACTGCCAGATGAAGATCCATGGGAACATTTAACATCGTCAGCATAAATCTCTAGTTCTGGTTTAGCATTAAACTCAGTATTGTCGTTTAATAAAATAGCTTTACTTAATTGATAACCATCTGTTTTTTGAGCTTTTGAATCAACAAAAATTTTTCCTTGGTAAACTGCTTTTGATTCATCTTCTAAAACACTTTTGATTAATTGATAACTTTTAGTATTTTCAACTAAATGATTTATATTGGTTTTAATCTCGTGATGTTTTGAACCGTTTAAGAGAAAAACTCCATTTACAAATGCTGAAGAATATTTTCCATTAAGATTACAATTTATTTCATTTTTTATAAATTCTGATCCAGATGATAGAAGGAATATTTCTGATACACTATTGGTATCTTGGCTTATATTATTAAAATAATATTTAATATTACTATTTGAATTATTATCAATTTTATAATTTTTTAATATAGAGTTTTTTTGAACATCAAAGTTATAATTAATATTTATAAAATTAGTAGTTGATTTATCATTAGAAAACTCAATAAGTTTTAAAGAACTATTTTCTTCAAGCAGTATATCAAACTTTAAGTTAATACTTTTTGAAACTAAATCTTTATTGGTAATATTGTAAATAACCAAAGGTTTTTTAAGTGAATAGTTTTTTTTGACAATTAGTTTAAAAAATTTACTTACAAATGCATTGTTCAAAAAAAGCAAAGAATTGTTGGCATTATTAGGTTTTTCCAAAACTAAATCATCTAGTATTTCAATATTATTTTTTTCCTCATAATCGAACTCTATTTTTTCTATTCTACCATTTACAAAAATAAGTTTATTATGTTCTAAACCAGCAATAAAAGTAGACTGATCTATTTTATTTGGCTTTGATAAATCGTTATAAAAACTTAAATTTTTAATATTTTTAGAAATTATTTGATTAAGATCTGAAAATTTCCAATTTTCTTCTCTTTTATTTGGAAATCCTTTTTCAATAAAGTTATTAAAATTTTTTCTTTTAATTTCAACGTTCTTTTTAGAAAAATTTGATTTTTCTAATAACTTTTCAAAATCTATTTTTAATTGTTCTTCCATTTAATTAAAATTTTCATATCCTTTATTTTCTAGCTCTAATGCTAATTCGGGACCACCAGATTTGATTATTTTACCATTCATCAATACATGAACATAATCCGGTTTTATATAATCTAATAGTCTTTGGTAATGTGTAATTATTAAAAATGAATTATCATTTTTTCTTAAAGAGTTAACTCCAGCTGCAACAGTTTTAAGTGCATCAATATCTAAACCGGAGTCAGTTTCATCTAAAATTGAAAGCTTAGGATTTAAAATTGACATTTGTAATATTTCATTCTTCTTTTTTTCACCTCCAGAAAATCCTACATTTAATTGTCTATTTAATTTTTCTTCATCAAATTTTAAATTTTTTGCTTTTAATTTTACTAATTTTAAAAATTCTATTGCATCAAGTTCTTTTTCTCCATTAGCTTTTCTAATGGCATTTAAAGATGTTTTTAAAAAAATATTTGTATTTACGCCTGGTATTTCTAAAGGATATTGAAAAGCTAAAAATATCCCTTTATGAGCTCTTTCTTCAGTTTCAAGCTCAAAAAGATTTTTATTTTCAAATAGAACTTCTCCAGAAACTTTGTAACCTTTTTTCCCTGATAAAATATTTGATAAAGTACTTTTTCCTGATCCGTTTGGTCCCATAATGGCATGAACTTCACCTGGTTTTATTTCAAGATTAAAATTATTTAAAATTGATTTACTATCGATATCTGCTTTCAAATTTTTTATTTTTAACATTTAACCAACACTTCCTTCCAAACTTATTCCGACAAGTTTTTGAGCCTCAACAGCAAACTCCATGGGTAGTTGTTGTAATACTTCTTTACAAAAACCATTAACTATCAATCCTACAGCTTCTTCTGGATTTAAACCTCTTTGCTGACAATAATGAAGTTGCTCTTCACTAATTTTAGACGTTGTAGCTTCATGGGCTATATTGGACTCTGGATTTTTATTTTTTATATAAGGCACAGTATGGGCACCGCATTTATTACCCATTAACAAAGAATCGCACTGTGTATAATTTGTCGAATTTTTTGCTTTAGAGGAAATATCAACTAACCCTCTATAAGTCATATCGGAAAAACCTGCGCTAATTCCTTTGGAAATAATTTTACTTTTAGTATTTTTTCCTAAATGTATCATTTTGGTTCCTGTATCAGCTTTTTGATGATTATTCGTAATTGCAATTGAATAGAATTCTCCAATAGAGTTATCGCCTTGCAAAATACAGCTTGGATATTTCCAGGTAATAGCTGATCCTGTTTCTACCTGTGTCCAAGAAATCTTAGAGTTTATTCCTTTACATAAGCCTCTTTTAGTTACAAAGTTATAAATACCTCCTTTGCCATCTTCATCTCCGGGGTACCAATTTTGAACAGTTGAATATTTAATTTCGGCATCATCTAAAGCAATTAATTCTACGTTTGCTGCATGAAGTTGATTTTCATCTCTCATAGGAGCTGTACAGCCCTCTAAATAACTTACATAGCTTCCTTTATCAGCAATGATTAACGTTCTTTCAAATTGTCCTGTTTGTGATGCATTAATTCTAAAATATGTTGAAAGTTCCATCGGACATCTCACACCAGGAGGAATATAAACAAAAGATCCATCTGTAAAAACAGCTGAATTTAATGTTGCGAAATAATGATCAGTTAAAGGGATTACAGAGCCTATATATTTTTTTACAAGCTCTGGATGCTTTTGTATTGCTTCGGAAATTGAACAAAAAATTACCCCTACTTCATTTAATTTATCTTTAAAAGTTGTAGCCACAGAAACAGAATCAAATACTGCATCTACAGCAATACCATTTAATCTTTGTTGTTCTTGTAATGGTATACCAAGTTTTTTGTAAGTTTCTAAAAGTTTTGGATCAAGTTCATCTATATTTTTAGGTTTTTCACTTGTACTTTTAGGAGCTGAATAATAATAAATATCTTGGTAATCAATTTTTGGATATTTTGGTTTTTGCCAATTTGGTTCTTTTAAATTTTTTAATCTTTCAAAAGCTTTCATTCTCCAATCAAGCATCCATTTTGGTTCTTTCTTAGCTTTAGATATGAATTCAATAACTTCTTTATTCAACCCTTTAGGTGCTCTAATATTTTCAATATCAGTTGTAAAACCATATTTATAATCTTTTAGTTTATCTATCTGTTTTTCTCTCATTTAAATTCTATTATCTTTTTTATTTATTAGATCACTTAATTTTTTTTTTTCAAAAAAAACATTAATATAATCTTCAAGTTCGTCCCACAAATTGTGAGTAATGCATTTTGTACTTTTTCCATTACATCCTTTTTTTGAATGTTTTTCACAACCTACTGTTTTTATTTTTTCTTCAACTGCTGAAAGTACTTCTGAAATATTAATTTCAGATGCGTGCCTATTCAAAATATAACCACCTTTATTTCCTCTAACGCTATTAACAATTTTATTTTTTTTTAGTTTTAAAAATAACTGTTCTAAGTAGACTAATGATATTCCTTGTCTCAAAGATATGTCCCTAAGTGAAACTGGTTCATTTGGATCAAATTTAGCTAGATCCGCAAGCGCCATTACAGCGTATCTTCCTTTACTTGATAATTTCATATTTTCCGCAATTCATGGGCTTTATACATACCTGACTAATTTAGTCAAGATTATAACATATTTAAAGACTTGCAATTTGTCGCTCAATTTTGATAGAAAAATGTAATTTTTTTTTGAGAATAATAATCAAAATCTTTTATGGATAGTAAAATATTAGAAATATTTATACCAGGACCTGCTGGAAGGCTTGAGGCAAAATATTATAAAAGCAAAAAAAATACATCACCGATAGCTCTAGTATTGCATCCACATCCACAATACGGAGGAACGATGAATAACAAAGTGGTTGTTGATACATTTCATGTGTTTATGGAAAATGATTTTTCTGTTTGTAGGGTAAATTTTAGAGGTGTCGGAAAAAGTGATGGTGAATTTGATAACGGTCAAGGAGAACTTGCTGATGCAGCTGCAGCACTTGATTGGCTTGAAAGAGAAAACTTTGATAATTCACAATGTTGGATATCCGGATTTTCCTTTGGGTCTTTAATTTCAATGCAACTGCTAATGAGAAGACCAGAAATAAATAGATTTATTGCAATATCTCCTCAACCAAATGTTTATGATTTTTCATTTTTATCACCATGTCCATCTTCGGGCTTAATGATTTATGGAAAAAAAGATGAACTTGTACCAGTTAATCATATCAATGAATTAAATAAAAGATTAAGTGCACAAAAAGGTATTAAAGTTGAATTTGAATCTGTTCCCGATGCTAATCACTTTTTTTCAAAAGCTGAACAACAGCTAATCAAATCTTTAAATAAATATATAAAAAAAGAATCCGCTTTGTATTAAAAACTTTTTACCATTACACCTCCAGTACAAGGTACTTTGCATCCTGTTGTTCCTGGAAAGGAAATGGGTAATTTTAAAAACGATCTAATAGCTAAATATGCAAATGCTTGGGATTCTACAAAATTACCATTTATACCAAGATTATCAATTTGGAATATATTATTTTTAATTTTACTTTGAATTAAATCTAATAAAAATTTATTTTTTCTTCCTCCACCGCATACACATATATTATCATCTAACAGTTTTTTAGATAAAATATCTGATGTTAATTCAATAATTGTTGCAGCTCCATTTTCTAAGGAAAGCCCCTTTGCAAAAGAAATATCAAAATCAGTTATGTCAAGAGATTTTTTTTTACTTAAACTATTATAATAAAAATTTTCTATTGCTTGCTCTAAAATAAATTTATCTATCTTTCCTGATTTAGCAATATCTCCATCTTTATCAAATTTTTTATTAGAATTATCTCTTATCCATTTATCAATTAAGCAATTACCTGGGCCAATATCCATACTTATCATTTCATAATCTTTATTAATAGATGTAATATTTGCAATTCCACCAATATTTAAAATTGTAATTGGTAATTTTAACTTTCCTTCTTCTTTAAAAGTTTTTGCTAATAATTTATGATATATAGGAGTTAAAGGAGCTCCTTGACCACCATTATTTAAATCATTTTGCCTAAAATCATAAATAACTATTTTTTTTGTAAGCTCAGATAATAATTTTCCATCACCTAATTGTTTGGTTATTTTTTTTTTTGGATTATGAAGTATTGTTTGACCGTGAAAACCTAAAAAATCTACTTTTGTTTTTGATTTTTCAAGAATTTGATTAGTGACGTCTGCGTGAAATAAAGTGATTTCTCTTTCAAGTAAATTGATCTCTTGTGAGTAAGTTTTTAAATCGTCAGATATTAATACTTTTTCCCTAATATTTATCAGTTTTTCACGAACTGCATCTTTATATTCAAAGTATTCGTCTAATATTGTTGAATATTCTGTATTACCATCAGACTTAATTATTGATACATCTACTCCATCCATAGATGTACCGCTCATTAAGCCTAAAGCTGTATAAATCTTTCCCATTCTTATTTTTTTTTATTAAATAATGTATATTGTGGAACTATAGACCTATGAATAAATTTTTAAAAGAATTTAAAGACAGAGGGTATTTTTACCAATGCACCAGTGAAGATGAATTATCAAAATTGCTAGATAAAGAAAAAATCAAAGGCTATATTGGGTTTGATTGTACAGCTGAAAGCCTTCATGTTGGAAGTTTACTTCAAATAATGTGTTTAAGATTGATGCAAAAGTATGGTCATAGACCAATTGTGCTCATCGGAGGTGGAACAACTAGAATAGGTGATCCTTCGGGAAAAGATAAAACAAGAAAAATTTTAACTGAAGAAGAAATAGAAAAAAATATTAAAAATATTGAAAAAATATTAATTAATTATTTAGATAATGATGATCCAAAAACTAAGCCTATATTTGTAAATAATTATTCTTGGCTTAAAGGTTTAAATTATATATCTTTCTTAAGAGATATTGGAAAACATTTCACAATAAATAAAATGCTTACTTTTGAAAGTGTAAAAACAAGGTTGGATAGAGAGCAATCTTTAAGTTACATGGAATTTAATTATATGATCTTACAAGCATATGATTTTTTAGAATTAAATAAAAAAGAAAATTGTACTTTACAAATTGGTGGATCAGATCAATGGGGAAATATTGTTAATGGAACTGAACTTATAAAAAGATATTCAAATAAACAAGCTTACGGCTTGACAACTCCTCTTATTACTTTGGCTTCAGGAGCAAAAATGGGAAAAACAGAAACTGGGGCAATTTGGTTAGATAAAAAATTATTGTCACCTTATGATTATTGGCAATTTTGGAGAAACATTGATGATAGAGATGTAATTAAGTTTTTAAAAATGTTCACAGATTTAAATATTGATGAAATAAATAAAATAAAAAATGAAGATATTAATAAATTAAAAATAAAATTAGCTAATGAAGCTACAGCAATGCTTCATGGAAAAGATGAAGCTTTATCTGCTGAGAAAACTGCAAAAAAAACTTTTGAAGAAAATTCACTAGGAGAAAATTTGCCTTCGGTAGATATTAGATTTGAAAACGAAAATAGTGATATAAATATAGTTGATTTGGTTATTTTATCTAAAACTGAAACTTCAAAAAGTGAAATAAGAAGACTTATTAAAGGCAAAGGTGTCAGAATTAATAATGAAATAGTTGATGACGAAAAATTTTTAATACAAAAGAAATTTTTTGTTAAAAATAACTTTCTTAAATTATCTATTGGCAAAAAGAAGCATATAAAAATTAAATTAGCTTAATTTTTTTTTATTTTTTCTAAAGTTCTAGTAATAAATCTAGGTGTTAACGTTTTAATAGGATTTACTTTTGTTTTTAAATTTTTAGGAGGTCCTTTAATTTTAAAACTGACTCCAAATACTCCTTCTCCAACTTTTTTACCAACCAGCAAGTCCCCGAGCAAAGGAATAGAAGATATTGTTCTATTTATAGTGGTCGCGGGAACCAAAGTTCCTCTTAAACTTACTAATTTTTTAGCTTCCACATATCCTTCCATCATTATTGATATAGCAGGACCTATTGCATAAATTTCATCAATAGTCATCAAACTACCTTTGTTTGAATAAACCATTTCAAAGTCGGTAAATCTCACGCCCTCTCCTGTTAAAAGATCTGCTATTCCTTGAAGCGATGCTAAAGTTAAAATTTTTGCTAACACAGGTACCTCTTGAATTTTAAAATTGTCGATTATTAACTTAGATTTTTTAATATTATTTATTTTAGTGGAGCTGAAATCTAAATTTCCACCTTCAAAACCTTTAATAAATTTATACTTTTTAACAAAAGGTTTTGCTCTATCAGAATAAAAAGTTGTTACAGTACTGTTATCACTTTGTTTTTTGACTGAAACAAAAAGTTTTTCATTATTAGAAAAATTAGAATTTAAATTTAGATCATAAATTTTACTATTTTTAATTTTCAAAATTCCATTTAGATCATTAACAGTACTTTCATTATCTAATTTGATCTCTTTAATATCTATTTTTATTTTAGAATTTAAGTTATCAAATATGTCAAAAAAATTATTATCATCTTCAGAATTTGAAATATTTTCTATTAATTTAATACTATCAAAACTGTTCC
>CACILF010000002.1 GCA_902587435.1 uncultured Pelagibacteraceae bacterium | reverse complement strand
TGTCTCTTATTTAATATACCACCTTGTAATTTTAAACTTACCTTTGATGCATTTGAAAGACGATTATAGTATCTTTTGTTTCTAGCCAAGTATCTTTTAGCCAATACGTGATATTTTATTGGTTCAACTACTTCTTTTTTAAAAAAATTTTTAAGATATTCATAGCCAATTGTTTCATGGTTACCATCTTTATTGTTTTTTACTAACTCATCAGGATCATCAATAATAAAATGTCCATAATCATGAAGCAAACAAGAGCAAACTAAAAGATCTTTAGATTTAGCTTTTTCAGCCAACATCGCAGATTGAATCATGTGTTCTGAAATTGTAATTTTTTCACCGATGTAGAGGGATTTGTTATTTTTAAAATTAGAAATAATTTTATCTAATATATGCATTTCTTATTGAGGATTGTCTCCTTCAATAGCAATTCTATCCATTACTCTTTCATAGCCAAGACCTTTTCCTGGATAAAAATCTGCTATTGCATAATGAATAACACTTCTATTATCCCAAATACAAACTGCATTTTCTGTCCAGTTAAACCTACAAGTTAAATCAAGTCTTGCCTGATGTTCAAAAATTTGTTTTAAAATTTCATCACTTTCTTCTTTACCTATACCAATTATTTCTTTGGTATATGTCCAATTAACATACAAAATTTTTTTCCCAGTTTCTGGATGAGTTCTTACAATTGGATGTTTATTAGAATATTCATCATAATTTTTTTTATTATTACCTTCCATTTTCTTATAATTTTTTATAAAAAATTCGGCACCCAGTGAACTATGAATTGCTTTTTTATCTTTAATTTTATCTTTTATTTTTTCATCCAAAGTTTCCCATGCAAGCTCCATATTAGAGAAACAAGTATCACCACCAACCGGAGGAATTTTAATAGATTTAAGTATTACCGCTTTAGTTGGCTTAAAATTATAACTCACATCGCTATGCCAATTCTCGCCCCATTGATTTTTTTCATCTTCAGCTTTTATAATTCTTACGATTTCTGGATAGTCTTTAATTCCCTTAACATAAGCATGAGTTTCTAGCGGCCCAAACTTTTCTGCAAGAGCAATATGTTGATCGGTTGTTAAAGGCTGATCCCTAAAAAAAATCACTTTATGTTCTAATAATAAATTATTTATTTTGCTAAAATTTTTATCGGATGTATCCGTAAGGTCTATACCTTTAATTTCTGCTCCTAAAGCACCTGATAATAACTTTACTTCCATGTGTATTTTTTTTAATTATTTCTTAAGTTTATTTGAAAATTGCAAGTTATCAATTTTAAATTTTGATTTATTTTCTTTGATAAATTGATCCATTATCATTAGTTTTTCTTCTTCAAATTCAGCAACTATTCTATGATTTAGATCAATATATAAAGACAAAACCTCAGTTGTTGCAGACAAAATATTTTTACTTTTTTTGTACATTTCCAGTTTATAATGTAGTCTTTTTTTGTCGTGATCAAAATTAGAAATGAAAACATCAACTTCTTCACCTTCTTTTACTTCATTGTTATAAGTAGTGTGAGTTTCAACAACCATTGTACTTTTTTTTTCTATTTTTGCAGATTGTTCACCCATTTTAAATTTTGATAAAATTACTTCTGCGCTTTGGTCAAAGACTAAAATATAATAAGCTAAATTCATGTGACCGTTGTAATCAGTCCAATCATTAATTATTTTTGTAGTTTTCAGAAGAAGAGACATTATTAATTTAATTCAGATAAAATTTGGTCAGAAAGTTTTTTTATTTCGTCTACAGCACTACCTTTTCTTTGTTTTTCAATTGCAGTTTTTCCTTCACCCATAGATGATGCATAAATTTGTCTATTGCCAATAATTGTTTCTACCGATGGTACATTTAGACTCTTTATATAATCGTTTGTTTTAATAATAAGTTTTGATCTTTGGTTAGCTCTATTTATTTGTATCATTATTTTTTTATTTGCTTTTTTTGCAATATCTATAATTGCTTCAGTAGCCCAAAAATCAACATGAGATGGACTCATAGGAATTAACACTAAGTCGGAAGCTTCTATAGAAGGACGAGCATCAGATTCAATTTTTGGTGGCGTATCAATAATAACTACGTCGTGGTCTTTTTTTAATGTTTTAGACTCGTATTGCGCACCCCATAAACTTGCAGTTTTAAAAGTTAAATTATCATTTGCTATTTTGTTTTCTGATCTTATCATAAACCATTTTCCAAGACTTCCTTGTGGATCAGTATCAACAACTGCTACTTTAAAGTTATGATATTTTATAAACCCCATAGCTAAATGAACAGCCAAAGTTGTTTTACCTGTCCCACCTTTTTGTTGTGAAATAGTTATAACTTTAGAGAGCATTCTTCATATTATAATTATTAAATGTTTCTCGAAATAAAATTATTATTTTAATTTAAGTTTAAAAAAAATTTCTACCAAAGATTGTATTTTAATATTAAAACTTTTTTTTTCGTTGAAAATAATAGTTTATAAACCTTCTAAAAAATATAACTAAAAAAAATATGATATTTTTAATTTGATTTATGAGAAACTCTCTATTTAATTAGGTTATTATTATAAAGGGAGAAATGCGGACTTATGAATAAGCTATTATTACCACAGGATATAGTCGGAGGATCTTTTTGGCTAATTTCTGTTGCAATGATAGGTGCAGCAATATTTTTCTTTTTAGAGAGAGGGCGATTATCAAATCGATGGGCTACAGTAATGAACATTGTTGGAGTGATCGCTTTGATGTCATCCATACATTATTTCTACGCAAAAAATTTATGGGTATTAAATGGACAAGCACCAATAGCATTAAGATATATTGATTGGCTTCTTACTTTTCCATTAACAATTTTAACTTTTTATGTGATGCTAAATTCAGTTACCGACATCAAAAGAGGAATGTTTTGGCGTTTATTGGTTGGTACTTTGGTTTGGGTTATTGCTCAACTTCTAGGAGCTTATGGCTACATGAGTGTAACTCTAGGATTTTTGGTTGGTATAGTTGGATGGTTGTACATAATAGGTGAACTTTATATGGGTGACACAGGAAGAAAAAATGCTTCTTGTGGCAACGAAAATGTTCAAATGGCTTTTTTTGCAAATAGACTAATTATAACAATAGGTTTTTCAATTTATCATATCGGATATTTTATTGAACATCTGGCGGGAGGAGCAAACATAAATAGTCTAAATGTAATTTATAACCTAGCTGATTTTTTAAATAAAATAATATTTGGAATGATAATTTATAGCGCAGCAAAACAAGACACACAGAAAGGTACTTAGATTTAAGGAGGAACAATTATGACTAGAGGAGCAGATATAATAGCAGCGATAATTTTATTAGCACTTGCAATAGCGATTATAGTTTATTTATTGCATTGGCTATACAGAAGATCTTCGAAAGAAGTTTCTTTTGTAAGAACAGGAATGCTCGGGGAGAAAGTTGTTATATCCGGCGGTGCATTTGTTTTACCAATTATTCATAATATCACTCAAGTAGGTATGCGAACATTAAGTATTACTATAAAAAGAGGAGGCGATAAATCTTTGATAACAAAAGATAGAATGAGAGCAGAGCTTGTTACGGAATTTTTTACAAAAGTTCCACCTGATCCAAGAGCTGTTTCAACTGCTGCACAAACTTTAGGTAATAGAACACTCGATCCTGAACATTTAAGAGAAGTAGTTCAAGGACGTTTCGCAGATGCATTAGGAGAGGTTGCTGCAAAAATGACTCTAGATGAAATACAAGAGAATAGAGGACAGTTTGTAAAAGAAGTTACAAAAATTGCTGACGGATCAATTGGTCATACAGGTTTAGCATTAGAAACGGTTTCAATAATTTCTTTGGACCAAACTCCAATAGAACAATTTAATCCAGCTAATACTTTTGACTCACAAGGTTTAACACAACTGACTGAGCAAATTGAAACTAGAAAAAAGAAAAGAAATGACATTACTCAAGATACAAAAATTTCTATTGAAAATAAGAATTTAGAAACAATTCAAAAAGAATTAGAAATTAAAAAAAATGAAGAGTTTTCAAAATTTAAACAGGAAAGAGAAGTTTCTATTCAAAAGGCTAACGAAAAAACTGAGTCAATAAAACAAAGAGCAGAAAAAGAAAGAGAAGCAGAAGAAGCAGAAATAAAAAGCCAAGAGGCAATTGAAGTTGCAAAAATTTCTCAAAACCAAGTTATTGAAGTTGAAAGAAAACTCACGGAAACAAGATTGATTGAGGAAATCGAAAAGAGAAGAAAAGAACAAAATGAATTAGAAAAAAATTCAGCTCTTGATATAAGGCAAAAAGATCTTGAAACTGAAGTTAAGATTTTAAATTTAGATAAAGAAAGTGAATATGCACGTTTAGAAAAACAAAGATTAGTTGATATTAAACGAGCTCAAGAAAAAACATCAATAATAAAAGAGCAATCGGAAAGACAAAAAGAAGCTGAGGAAGCACAAATAATTTCTGAACAAGAAATTAAAAATGCTAAAATTGCTCAGCAGAGAAATATAGATTCACATAGAATTGAATCAGAAAAAGAAGTTAGAACTTTAGATATTGAAAAGGCTAAGAGGTTGCAAATTGAGGAACACCAAAAAGAGTTAGAGATAATTGAAAAATCTAAAGAAGTTCTTGCATCAAAAGCTGAGGAACAAAATACCAGAGCTAAAGCTATAGAAGCTGAAGAAAAAGCTAATTCAACTAGATACATTGAAAAAGCTGAAGGTATTAAACAAGTAGATGTAATTGAGGCATCTGCAAAAGCTGAACAAGATAAACATGCAACTATGGCTGCTAAATTAAGATACGAAATAGATGCTGCAGGTAAAGAAGCGTTAAATCTTGCTGAGAATGTAAGAAGTGATGCAAATAGAAGAAGTGCATTAAGAATAAAACTTGCTGAAAAAATTGAATCAATTATTAGAGAAAGCGTTAAACCTATGGCAAACATTGGTGACATTAAAATTGTAGATGTCAGCGGTCTTCCTGGATTTAGCGGAACAAGTGTTTCACCTTCGGGAGGTGGCGGATCAGGTACTTCTGGTGGATCTAAAAGTGGAGGAGGAAACTTGGCAGACAATGTAGTTAGTTCAGCTTTAAGATATAGAGCTCATCAACCGTTTTTAGATAGTCTTCTTAAAGAAATTGGAATGAATCCTGGAGAAATTAGTAACATCCGAAATATCCTTGGTGATTATGGAAATCCAAAGAAAGATTATCATATGAACTTTGGTGAAGATGCAAAAAATTTAAAAGGAGCCAATAATCCAAAAAACAAATAACTTAAATTAAATATTTTATGAGCACGGAAATAGAAAATTGGGCAAAAAAATATGAAGATCTTACAAATGGTGATGAGACCATTAAAGCAATGGCAAAATATTACACATGCTCTTTTATGTTTGATATGGAAAAAGCAAAAGTAATAATTGAAATGCACGACGGTAAAGTAAAAAATATTAATACAAGTCCATCCCCATTAGATCCATATGATTTTGCTTTAAGAGCTTCAGCACAAACATGGAGAGAATTTGGACAACCTATGCCCAAGCCAATGTATCATGGAATATGGTCTGCAAGCTTTTTAAAAGATCTAAAAATTGAAGGCAATCACTTAATTTTAATGAAAAATTTAAGAAATTTTACAGTTCAATTTGAACTCTTAAGAAAAATAGGAGTTCCAGTTTAATGAGATATTTTAATTTAAAGGGAGAAATTAAATGGTAAAGCACCACGATGTTGTAGGACGTTATGTAACTATAGAGGTAGATGACTGTGAATATAAAGTTTTCTATTTACAAAACGGAAAAGGAATTCCTTTAGTTTGTCAGCACACAGCTGGATGTCATAACCACCAGTGGCGAGGACTTTTAGAAGATGAAGAAATAACAAAAAATTATAATGTTATAGCGTATGATTTACCTAGACATGGTAAATCTGACCCACCACACAATAAAGAATGGTGGAAAGAAGAGTATAAATTAACTGCAGAACATTATTGTAATTTTATTGTGAAATTATGTGAAGCTTTAAATTTAAAAGATCCAATATTTATGGGATCTTCATTTGGAGGCAATGTAGCTCTGCAACTTGCTTTAAGACATCCAAATAAATTTAGAGCAGTTATACCAGTTGAGGCTGCTGATTACGCTCCAGGATTTTACTTGGACTGGTGGAGACATCCACACGCTAATGCGGCACAGGTTTGTGCAAGTGGAACTTGGGATCTAATGGCACCACAATCACCAGATAAAGATAGATGGTTGACTTGGCATTACTACACTCAAGGGTCAGAGGCATTTAAGGGAGATTTATACTTTTATTCAGTTGATCACGATTTGAGAAATGAATTAAAAAATATTGATGGACATAAATGTCCAGTAATAATGTTAACGGGTACTTATGATTACTTAACTCCTCCAGAAGCAACAGAAAATACAGCAAGGCAGATAAAAGGAGGCGTTTATATAGAAATGACCGATATTGGACATTTCCCAATGAGTGAAAATCATGAAGTATTTAGGGTTTATTTGATTGAGGCTTTAAAAATAATTCAAGAAAGAACTAACAAGTAAGTATTAACGAAGAGGTTAAATATGAAAAAAGATAAAACAGGTGTTCAGCTAGATCTAGGACATACTAGCACCGATGATTTTATAACTGAAAAATATGTTTTACCTCTGCTAAGAGATGAAAAAATGCGAAACAAGTTAATTGAAGAACACAGAGCATGTCCAGTTGGTAAAGCTGCGCAACCTCATAAAGGTCAGCCAATGGTTGAACATAGTAAAGAATTACAAATAGTTTTAGACAAACTTAGAAGACAACCAATGCATATCAAAAAGTATGTAACTATATGTAAAAAAGATTTTCAAGACTATAGAATTGGAATTGTAACCGGAGTAAGAGGCCAACCTGTAGAAATTTTAGAAGAGTCATTCTCTTCAGAAGAAGCATGTGAACATGCTATATTTTTAAAAAGAGTTGTAGATTTACTTGAAAGGCACGGTGGATGATTAATTTATTGAGGTTTTTATAATGTTAAGAATTACTGGCTATAGCGACAAGTACCAAGCCTTTCCTGGTGAGGAAATTAAGTTTTATGTTAATGCTGAAAAGAACGAAAACTATGATGTTCAAATTGTAAGACTTATTCATGGAGATACCAATCCCGAAGGTCCTGGTTACAAAGATGAAGAAATTGGAGCTGAATGCAACAGAACTTTTCAAGGAAGAAATCAAAGAATTCATGGTGGTTCGTATGTAGTAATACCTCAAGATGATAGATTAAATACAACTAGCTTTACCCTACAAGCATATATTTTTCCGACAACTCCAGAAAAAGGTAAACAAGGAATTTTAACTAAATGGAATGATAAAACTAAAAGTGGCTTTGGTCTTTTTATAGATGAGAACAAATGTTTATCAGTCATGATTGGAGATGGAGGGGGCCAGGTTACGACTCTTTCGAGTGAAAAAGAATTAATGAGAAAAGTTTGGTATTTAGTTGCAGCTACTTACGATGCTGAGACAGGAAAATTAAAACTTTATCAAGAACCTTGTGTAACACCTACAAATGGTGGCTTAGGAATGTCCTTACTTCATCCTGCAGACGAAACAACTTCTTATGTTGAGACAGTAAATAATTTAAAACCTAGAGCTAATGATGCACCTTTTTTAATGGCAGCATGTACGCTTAACGATAGATCAGGAAGACATATCCATGGCGGACATTATAAAGAAGCTTTAAGTCCAATTGAATTACCAGAGCAAACATTAACTTATAATGGTAAAATAGATAGACCAAGACTGAGTAAAAAAGCTTTATCGAAATCTGAGATAGAATCTTTGGCAAGAGGATACAGTGGATGTACATCTGAACTTAGATCAGAGGTAGTAGGAGCGTGGGACTTTCATTCAAATATAACAAAAAATATAGCCTCTACTTATATAATTGATACCACATCTAATCATTTAAACGGATTTATTATTAATTTACCTTGTAGAGCTATGACAGGTTATAATTGGACTGCAGATGAAATGGTTTTTCATCACAAACCAGAGGAATATGGTGCAATTCATTTTCATGATGATGATATAGATGATGCAAGATGGGATGTAGACTTTACATTTAAAATTCCTGATATAATTCGAAGTGGAGTTTACGCAGCAAGATTAAGAATTAATGGTGAAGAATCTGCAGAAACCGAGGATTTTATTCCGTTTGTAATAAAACCACCCAAAGGAAAAGCAACATCTAAGCTTTGTTTTGTATTACCTACAAATAGTTATTTAGCATATTCGAACGACAATTTAGGAACAAATTCAGTTGTAGCACAATTACTAGCAGGAAAAGTTCCAGTGTTAGCTGCATCAGATTTATATTTAAATGAACATAGAGAGTATGGTTTATCTACATATTCTAAGCACTCTGATGGCAGCGGTGTAGCTATCTCTTCTAGATTAAGACCAATTTTAAACATGAGACCTAAATATAGGCACTGGTTATCACCTTCACTTTGGCAATTAAATGCAGATTTGCATTTAACTGACTGGCTGGAAGAAAAAAAAATTGATTTCGATGTGGTAACTGATGAGGATTTACACTTAGAAGGAGTAGAATTATTAAATAGATATAAATGTGTTTTAACGGGCTCTCATCCAGAATACAGCTCAGAAAAAATGTTAGCAGCATATGAACAATATCAATTAAATGGTGGAAGATGGATTTATTTAGGCTCTGATGGATTTTATTGGATAAGCGAATATCACCCTGACAATCCAAATATAATTGAAGTAAGAAAAGGTGAGGCGGGAACAAGAGCATGGACCGCTAACCCAGGAGAATACAATAATGCTTTTGATGGAAAATATGGAGGAATGTGGAGAGCAAGAGGAAGAATACCATCAAAGGTTTGTGGATTAACTTTTACAGCTTATGGTTTTGATGTCAGTTCATATTATAAAAGATGTCCTGATAGTAAAAGACCAGAGTGTTCATGGATTTTTGACGGAGTTGGCGAAGATGAAGTTATTGGAGATTTTGGTTTAGTAGGTGGAGGTGCCGCAGGTTTAGAACTTGATAGATATGATTTAGAATTTGGAACTCCTCATAACGCATATTTGCTAGCTAGATCTGAAAATCACACAAACTTAATGATGCAAGTTAATGAGGAAATTCATTTTACAGTAAGAGGTTTCTACGGTGGTGGTACAGAAAACCCGATGGTTAGAGCTGACATGATTTATTACAAAACTCCAAATGATGGAGCTTTATTTGCACCAGGTTCATTATCTTGGTGCGGAAGTTTATCTTATAACAATTATAATAATAATGTTTCAAAAATTTTAGAGAATGCAATCAAAGGATTTTTAAAAGAAGGGCCATTACCATAATGAACAAACCTCAATTTACAAGACCAGAAGGAACTGGCGGTAAAAGTGTACTAGGATCTGACAATGTTACGCCATTGAATGAATTAGAAAAGAATGCTTTAGGAAATTTAGATGAAGATAAATTAACTGAACTTGCTAAGTGTCTTTTTACATTAAACAATAGACGTTATGGACCTATACCAGGAGCATATATGGTAATGTGTACAAAACCTGGCAAAGAATGGTGTGTGGCGCAACTTAATGCCGATAGAGCAAAGCCTTTTATTTTGTTTGAAGATAAAGTTTTTAGTTCAATTGAAAAAGCACAGGAAGAAGCAGAAAGAATTAAAAAAGAGCGTGGCGAGTCAGCGCCAATGCGTTGTACCTAAAGTGGAAGGATTAAATGTCCGAAAAATCTCTTTGGTTATTAATATTTATATTAGTTTATGCTGCATTTTGTTTTTTTTGGGGTGTAAGAGGATCTAATTATAATTCTGATAGTCCAGAAAAATTTTATTTAGCAAATAGAAATGTTTCTTCTTGGGTTTTTTTCTTTGCCGCAACAGCAGCCACTTTTTCAGGTTTAACAGTAATATCCCAAACAAATTTAATTTTTAATGATGGTTTTCAATATGTAGGAACAGCTTTTATTGCAATAACAGTACCACTTGGAAGTATATTTTTTTTTAAGCGTCAGTGGATGTTAAGTAGAAAATTTGGATATATTACACCGGGTGAAATGTATTATGATTACTATAAAAGTGATACTATTCGTGTTTTATCTGTTTTAGTAACTTTTTTTATTGCAATTCCGCTTATAGCAGTTTTTTTTGGAGCAACTGGTTATCTGATAAATATTTTAAGCGAAGGTTATGTCTCTAGAGAAATGGGAATGTGGGTAGTTTCTACAATTGTACTTTTTTATGTTACAAGAGGGGGATTTAAATCAATTGTTAGCGTTGGTGTTGTTCAGTCATGGTTATATTTTGTAACTGTAATTCTTTTAGGGATTATTATTTATTCTTTCATTGGTGATTTAGATTCATTTGGTAAATCATTAGCAAAAATTGCAAGTACTTCAATTAGTTCATGGGGAAATACAAATGGTTACGGTGGTGGAGACTATAACGGATACTTTGCATTACCAGGAGTTATTCAATGGGTTGCAGGTTTAGGTAAAAACGAAGCAGTTGGTGGTCCATGGACGGCAATGATGATATTTACTTTTACAGTAACATTTATGGGAATTATACTTTCACCTTCTTTTTCTATGTGGAGTTACTCTGCAAAGCATCCAAAAGTATTTTCATATTACCAAATATGGGGCTCTGCAGTAGTAGTAGGTTTATTATTATTTATTTTTACAACCTTTCAAGGTATTGGTGCAAGCTTGTTAGGAGCTAATTCGGAAGTAAATAGTAATGGCTTAGCAATTAGCAATTTACTCCCAGAGATACCAAACAATGATCACTCATTAATAATTTATCATATTATAAATTTAATGGACGAATATGCTCTTTGGGTAACAGGCTTATTAGCAGTTGGAATAATTGCAGCCCTTCAATCAACAGCTTCAGCATTATTAATGACTTCGGGTAGTATTATTACTAGAGACTTATACAAGGCTTATGTAAATAAAAATATACCTTGGGAAAAAGAACTCGCTGTTGCTAGAATTATTATGCTGCTAATTTTTTTAGCTTCGCTTTATTTAGCTACGTTTGCTAAACCCGCGATGGTAATTTTTAGTGGAATTTCGATAGCAATAGCTTTTCAGTTTATTATTGTTTTATTAGGATTGTTATGGTTCCCTTGGATTACCAAAGGAGCAGCAATGTCAGGTTTAATTATTGGAATCATTATTGTTATTTTAACTGAAACGATTGGACAGCAAATTACTGGAAACAGATTGCCTTGGGGGAGATGGCCTTTAACGATTCACTCAGGAGTATGGGGTTTAATATTTAATGTATTTATTTGTTTTTCTATTTCTGGTTTTTCAAATATTACCAAGATTGATATGTACAGATCTCATAGACAAAAATTTCATGATTTTTTAAATGATCATATGGGCCTACATCCTAGTAGAACAAAATTAAGATCGTTTGCTTACGTAATAGCTTTAATTTGGTTGTTTTTTGGTGTTGGTCCCGGACAAGTTTTAGGTAATAATTTTTTTGGAGAACCTGGAGCAGGATATGAAGCGTGGATTTTAAAGATACCATCTATTTGGGGATATCAACTAATATGGTGGTTTTTTGGAATAGGCTTAATATGGTTTTTATCTAACAAAATGGATTTATCAACTCTGCCAAACAAGCCAATTCAAGCTAATGATTTGTATCAACCCCCAGATGAGGTCCAAGGAGAAGTAAATTATATTGATAAAGTTGGCACGGGATATGGGTGGATTTTAATTCTTATAGGAATAGCAATATTTTCAATAGTGTTTTATGTTTACTTTGTATAATAATTTATGACTTTAAATTCTTTTCAATTTAATACAACACCTGGCCTTCGTTATGGAAGCGGTCAATCAAAAGATTGTTGTAAAGAAATTTCCAATAAACTAGGTCAAAGTATTCTTTTTATCACCGATAAAGGTCTAATGTCATTGGGCTTAACAGGGCAAACTTTAAAAGAATTAAAAAAAACTAGTTCTGTTGAAATTTTTGATGATGTTGAAGCAGATCCTTCCAAAAAAACTCTCCTTAAAGCAATTGAAGTTGGAAAAAAAATTAAAGCAACAGGCGTTATTGGTTTTGGAGGAGGCTCTTCCATGGACGTAGCTAAACTTGCAGCTTTAATACTTGGCTCTGGTGAAAATTTAGAAGAAGCATGGGGAGTTGCAAACGCAAAAGGACCGCGCTTACCTCTTGTTTTAATTCCAACTACTGCAGGCACAGGATCAGAAGTTACACCTGTATCTATTATAACTGTTGGAGAGGAAGAAAAAAAAGGAGTTTCTTCATCAATAATATTACCTGATTTAGCTATATTAGATCCTGATTTAACTTTAGGTCTTCCAGCAGGTACTACAGCAGCAACAGGAATTGATGCTATGGTCCATGCAATTGAAGCATACGCATCTTCAAGTAAAAATAATAATCCTATTTCAAAAATGTTATCAGTAGAAGCTTTAAAATTACTTGGTGGATCTATAGAGAAGGCAGTATTTGAAGGTTCAAATGTTGAAGCAAGAGGAAATATGTTAATAGGAGCAATGTTAGCTGGTAAAGCGTTTGCTAATTCTCCAGTTGCAGCAGTCCATGCTCTTGCATATCCGATTGGTGGAACTTTTCATGTTTCTCACGGACTTTCAAATTCTCTGGTATTACCATATGTCCTAAGGTTCAATAGTGTAGATTCAAAAGCTTCAAAAGATTATGCCGAACTAGCTCCATATGTTTTTCCAGAAATAGATACTAATAGAGGAGCCCAATCTGTGTGTGCAGAATTTATAGATAAATTAGAAAGTTTATCAAAAAAATTAGGATTACCACAAAAGTTAAGAGAAGTGGATATTCCTAAAAATGCGTGTGAAAAAATGGCAAAAGATGCAATGAAACAAACAAGATTGTTAGTTAACAATCCAAGAGAAGTGACAGAAAAAGACGCACTTAACATTTATCATTCAGCTTGGTAGAATAAAATATATATGAAAGAAAAAGATAAAGATATTTTTGAACAAACAACAAAGTTTAATACTGGTATTAAATTATACATGTTCCAAACAGGTGTAATAAAAACAAAATTAAAATTTATAAAAATGAATCAAGGTGAAGAACCTTATGAAATTCCTGTACCATGGTTTTTAATCAAACATCCAGAAGGAGACGTAATTATTGATGGAGGAATGCCAATAGAGGCAGCGCTTGATAAACACAAACACTGGGGCCATGTTGTTGAGGCTTACGACCCAGTTATGAAAGCTTCAGAATGGTGTAAAGACATGGTAAAAAGCGTTAATACGAATCCTGAAGATGTTAAATATGTTATACAAACACATCTTCATCTTGATCATTCAGGTGCTATAGGGCATTTTCCAAATGCAACACACATCACTCAAAAGGTAGAATATGATTATGCTTATAATCCAGATTGGTTTTCGCAACCGGCTTATATAAAAGCAGACTTTGATAAACCAAATATACGTTGGAAGTTTTTACAGGGAAGAAAAACAGATTTTTATGATGTTTATGGAGATGGGGTTATAAAATTAATATTTACACCTGGACATACACCAGGTCATCAATCTGTATTAGTTAATCTACCTAAAACTGGTTATATGTTATTTACTGGTGATGCATGTTATACAGGAGACCATTGGTGTGATAAATGCTTACCAGGTTTAGTAGCATCTTCATCTGATGCTGCAGATTCAGTTAAAAAATTAAGACAAGTTGCAAAAGAATATAATGCAAAAGTTGTTTGGGGTCATGATCCAGTTACTTGGTTAGATTGGAAAAAAGCTCCAATGTTTTATTACGATTAGTTTTAAACTGGAACTGTTGATTTCATAAATTGATTTTTTATAAATTTTTCAAACCAGGCGGTTAGATCTTTATTATTTGTTTTCCACTCATCATTGTATCGAAAGATTGTATAATCTAGTGCGCATCCTATTGTTATTTGATCCATAGTTAAATTATTTTCATCATAATTGTTCCAATTATTTTCTAGCCATTCAATGGTTCTTTTAATCCTAACTTCTTGTTTGCTGATAAAATTTTTACTCTTTTCATTTTCTGGTCTTATAGTTTCCATTCTTCTTTCTAGCACTGCTTCCATTAAACCATTAGCGATAGAAGTTACATTCATTATTTGCCAATAATTTTTTTTTGGAAACAAAGTATTTTTTTTTGAAATCGAATCTAGGTATAAACATATATTATCACTATCTGTAATTGACTCCTGTCCAACTAGAAGTGTTGGAATTTTTCTCAATGGATTATGTTTATCTAAAAAATCAGATTCATATACATTTATAATTTTTTCTTCTAAATTAATTTTTTGTACTAAAGCTGTAATTTTAGTCTTTCTTCCAAAGGGAGAATTTGGACCATTGTATAATATCATTTGGTCTTGCATAAGATTTATAATTTACAAATTAAAGAAAATATATTGATTACTAGAAAAGTTGTAATTTCATCTTTTAGTTCCTCGTAATTTACATATCTTCGGTCTGTAGAAGATAACGCAATATCAACCAAACTTTTTGTTTCTTCTTCAGATATACCTATGTCATCTGAAAGATTTTTGATTAATTTTAAGTATTCAACTTTCTTATTTGTCATTCAATTATTACCGCAACTGTATCTGGGTCAATGCCTTCCTGATCATTCACAACATTAACTTTTGTTATTGTTCCATCAACTGGTGAGTCATGATGTACTTCTGTTTTCATTACTTCCATAATAAATAATGTATCTCCTTTTTTAACTGCATCACCTTCTTTAACTAAAACTTTCCACATATTTCCAGGCACAGTTGTTTTAACTTCTGTTGTCATAAATATCTTTAATCTATCTAATCAAAATATCTAATTTTAATTGATTTCATTCCTCTTCTTTCCATTAATTTAGTTCTTATTTTTTCATTCATTCTTTCTTTGTCAAAATCAACAATCTTTATATGATCAATTTTAATTTTTTTCTTTTTGTCATTTAAATCAGTACCTTTTTTTGACGATATCACACTAATTTCACTACAAATTTGAGTTTGTTCTGATCGTAATTCTTGAGCTTTATCAACAGATATTTTAACAAAATTAAAACTATCACCTGGTTTTGCTTGGCCAAGTTTCCAAAAAGATGCAGAAGGAACAGTGTAAGGAACAATAAATCCACCCATACTAGGACCATCATTGACTAATATAATTGGAGTTTGTCCAGCCAAGTTTATGGCTCCCGCAGGATATCCTTGATCAATAATGTTCGAAGGAAAAGTTCCATGCTCTAATCCTTTATTAGTTGCTTTTTCAGCAAAAGACCATTTTGGCCCATCTAACCTATAACCTGTTCTGTCACTTTTAGACTGAAGTTTCCAGTCAGCATTTAAAAACATTTTATGACCTTTGTCATCTACCCAATCATCATTAGGTCCTTTAACAACTTCTATTGACCATTTTTTATTTGTAGACATTACTGGGATAGAATCTTTTTTAATTTTTCTTCCAGGATATGACTTAGATTTATTTAAAGGAATAATTTGACCATCTTGTATTGCTTTACCATCTATTCCACCAACCCCTGCTTTGTGAAAAGTTGATCTTGAGCCAAGCCAAGGCGTGGTATTTATCCCACCAGAAAAGGCAATGTAAGCTCTTGCACCTATTGTTGCATAAGACATTTCTAAAATTTGATCCTTTTTGACTGCTAAACTTTCCCACAATGGAACAATCTTTCCATCTATCTTTGGATTCATGTTAGCTCCAGTTATTGCAATAATTCTATCACTATCAAATTTAAGTGTTGGACCCATAAACTGACACTCTAATGCAGCTGCTCCAGATTCATTTTCCACTAAAATATTTGCAAGCCTAAAAGACCAACTATCCATTGGACCTGAGGAAGGAAAACCTTGATTTAAAGTTCCAATTCTTCCAGGATAATCCTGAACGGACGTTTCTAAACCTTTTTTAATTACTTGAACCATATTCTTTTTAAAACCTCTTTGAATGGTCAATCGTTTTTAACCAACTTTTATAATTTTTTACTGAGAATTTTTGATATTCAACAATGTTATAATTATATGTTCCGTCTTTTATTTTGTTTGATACATGGTCAAACTCTTCATAAGTAGTAGGTACAAATTTTACTCTGTCACCAGGTTGAAAAAGACATATATTATTTTCAAATACTGGAAAACTTTTTTTGGTGTCCCATATAGGAACAGGGATAATTCCAAAAATTTGATAACCACCTGGTAGGCGATCTGGATAAATACAAGTTGAAGCACCACCCATTCCAACAGTTCCTTTTGGAGTCCAAGTTCTTGGAGGGTTATATTTTGGAACAGTCAGCTTACATCTTGGATCAAGAGCCATCATAAACGGAAGACCTGGCCAAAAACCTATTGCTGCCACCCAATATTCTGTAGTTGAATGAACTCTTACAAATTGATCAATATTTTCAAGATTATTTAATTCTGTTATAAGTTCAGGATCAGGTTTCTTTTTAGCTATTTTATTTGAATAATCTTCAATACATTCCTTTGTCCATTTATCTAAATAAACAGTTGGAAAAGAAAAGATTCTACTATTTATTTCTATTTCATCTGAAGGTCCTAGTGAGTTGATTAAGGATATAAGTTCATTTTTTAATTCATTAAATTTTATTTCTTCAGGTTCATAATGAACTATCATAGAAGCAAAACATGGAGATGTTTCGTAAACGCCTTTAACTTTGTGGTCTTTTATTGCCTTTGCTAGATTTTGAGCGGTAAAATTTAGCTCTAAATTCATTACGTTTCCAAACTCAATAAGCATATATTTATCACCAGCAGGTAAGAACTTAGGAGTATCGTAAATTTTGCCTGGAACGTTATTTACTTCAGTTTTCTCATCAGTTTTCTTCTTATTATTTTTTGATGAAACTATATTTTCAAATTCTTTTAAATCTTTATCTGTATAATCTTGACCATTTTTAATTTTTGGAGTTTTTGAAATAATTTTTTCAAATGCTTTTACATCTTTGTCGCTATATTTTTGTTCATTATTTTTATTTTGCTGCTTGTCTTTCTTGTTAATTTCTTTTTTTTCTGCAAATAAAGTTAAATTATTTTCAATAAATTTTGTATTAAAGTCTGCATCCTCAAAAGTTTTATTTTGTAGAACAGATATCAAAAAAGATTTATTTGTTTTAATACCTTCAATTTCAAAATCTTTTAAAAAATTTATCATGTTATTAATACTTTCAGTTCTATTTGCACTTTTAGAAATGATCTTTGCAATCATCGGATCGTAATAAAAAGATATTTCATCTCCCTCGTCAACACCAATATCTAATCTAATATTTGTTAAACCTATGTTTGGAATTTTAAGTTTTGTAATTTTTCCTGGAGAGGGCAGAAAGTTTTTTGAAGGATCTTCTGCATACAATCTACATTCAACTGCATGACCGTTCTTATTAATTTTATTTTGTTCTGTTAAATCAAGATCAATACCCAATGCAAACTTAATTTGCATTTCTACTAGGTCTGAATTAGTTATACTTTCAGTTACAGGATGCTCTACTTGAATTCTTGTATTCATTTCTAAAAAGTAGAATTTTTTTTCATCCACATCGTAGATAAATTCTATTGTTCCAGCACCTTCATAATTTTGATTGCTTGCAAAGTTAACTGCACTTTGTGCCATTTCATTTAAGATTTTTCTATCTATTTTTGGTGCTGGACTTTCTTCTATAATTTTTTGAAATCTTCTTTGTATAGAACAATCTCTTTCAAAAAAATGCACAGCTTTTTTTTTACCAAATCCAAATATTTGTATTTCTATATGTCTTGCATTTTTTATAAATTTTTCTAAAAATACGTCACTGTTACCAAAAGCTTTCTTAGCTAAATTTTTTGTTTTTTCTAAAGATTTAATTAATTCTCCATAATCGTTAACAATTTGCATTCCTATTCCGCCTCCTCCTGCACTAGCTTTTACTAGAATAGGAAAACCAATTTCATTGCATTTTTTTTCTAAATCTTCTTTTTCTAAATCCTTATTATTTAAGCCTGGACAAATAGGTAAATTACTTTTTAAAGCTAAATCTCTTGCTATATCCTTGTTACCCATTGAGACAATTGTATTTGGTTTAGGTCCTATCCAAATAATTCCAGAATCAATTACTTTTTGGGCAAATTTTTCGTTTTCTGCTAAAAAGCCATAACCGGGGTGAATAGCGTCAGCTTTTAATTTTTTAGCTGCTTCAATTATTTTATCTGCATTTAAATAGCTTTCTTGAGCTTTCGATGCACCGATGTGAATTGACTCATCCGCTTTTCTTACATGTTTACTGTTTTTATCTATATCAGAATAAACTGCTATTGAGTGAAACTTAAGTTTTTTACAACTATCGATAATTCTACAGGCAATTTCCCCACGGTTTGCAATCAGAATTTTTTTCATACTTTTTATTTTTTAAGTGCTTTTTTTAAACTTTTGATGATTTCAACAGCATTAGGTGTATCTGAATGAACGCAAATAATATCACATCCAACATCTGTATCTGTACCACTTGTATTTTTAACTTTTTTTTCTTTTATAGCTCTTAAACAACGTTTTACTGCTAACTTACTGCTATATTTTGCATTTTTTCCTTTAGCTATTACAAGCTTTCCGTCTTTGTCATAATCTAAATCAGCATAAAATTCTGCGATAAAGTCTAACTTTCTTTCTTTTTTGTAAACTTTTTCATGAACTGTATTTGCCATACCATAAATACTGACATTAAAAGTTTCGACCGCATCTGCAATAGCTCTTGCAATCTCTTCATCTTTTGAAGCCATGACATATAAAGATCCATGAGGCTTTATATGGTTTAAAGGCATATTATACTCATCTAAAAAAGCTTTAAGAGCACCGACTTGATACATTATCATATTTTTTAAATCTAATTTTGGCATCTTCATTTCTCTTCTTCCAAAGCCTTGTAGGTCAGGAAAAGAAGGGTGAGCTCCTACTTTTACTTTATTTTTTTTTGCTAGCTCTACTGTTTTTCTCATATGATTAGGATCTGATGCATGAAAACCGCATGCAACATTAGCGACATCTATCAAAGGCATTATTTGCTCATCATTTCCTGCATTATAAATTCCAAAACTTTCTCCCATATCACAATTTATTTTTGTCATTTTTTCTCCTATATTTGCGACCTTATATGTGGCGACCTAGCGTAAAGTGCTACCATTGGTATAATCAATAATCCTAGAATAAATTGTTGAGCTTCCCAACTCAAACCCCATCCAATCAATACAGTTGTTACTATTTGTAAAATTAAAACACCAATTACACTTAATCCATATCCTCCATAACCACCTAATAATGATGTACCCCCAATTACTACTGCCGCTATTGTTGTAAATAAATATATATCTCCTGCTCCAACAAATCCTCCACCACTCCAACCTAGGAGAAGCGCTCCAGTTAAAGCTGCAAAAAATCCACTTATAACGTAAGCTCCAATCCAATAACCTCTTTCAGAAATTGATAGTCTTGAAGAAGACAATCTACTACCTCCCAAAGCATATAAATGTCTTCCCCATTTTGTTAACCGTAGACCAACAATGATTATTATGCTTGCAACTATCCAAATAATTACAACAGGAGGTATTGGAAGACCAATAGTTTTACCATTCATGGATGCTAAATTTGTCATCCACGGAGGAACTACACCGAAAACTGTACCAGCTGAAAAAGTTCCCATTGCCACAAGTATTTGAACTCCACCTTTAACAAAAAACCCAACCCCCAATGTTAAAATTAAAGCTTGTCCTTGTAATCTAAAACTTAAAATTCCATTTACCAATCCTATTAAAGCACCAAGTAATAAGATGGCTACACAAGCTAGCCATGGTGGAACTCCCTTAGAAATTAATGACATTAGTGCTACGTTCATAGAGCCAATAACAAAAGGGATAGATAAATCTAAACCACCTAACATCGCAACAAAAGTTTGTCCTACAGTTGCTAAACCAAGAAATGCAGCAAAAACTAACATCGATTTCATATTCATTAATGTCAAGAAACCAGGGATTGTTAACGATCCAATTATAAACAATCCAATTAAAACAGATATACCAACAAAAACACTTTTTGTTCCCTTAATAAACCTGCTTATGACCCCCATAAAAATTACAAACGCAAGGAAAATTAAAAAAGAAACCAAAGTTCTTCCAGAAAAGAAATTTTCCGCAATAAAAGATACAAATATAAATATTAAAATTACTCCAAGGAAAGCTATAGTTTTCCATTTATGTTCTCTAATATTTTTAAAAAAGAAATTTTCTTCGTCCTCACTGTCTTGCCCTTTTTCTTCTTCTTTAGGCATTTTAGTAAATATATTTTGTTTTAATTCTTCGTTAATCCATCTTACAGAAAAATGGTACCATCCCCACAGTATTAACCCTGTTACGGCTATAGAGTATGCAACAATATTCATCCAATCGGCTCCATCGAACCAACCAAGTACTGCAGTACCAATACCGCATAAGACTGCAAACAATAAACCTAATCCTTTAAAGAAAAGAAAAGCAGATCTTTTCATATTATTTTACCTCTTCCCATTGACTTAATTTATTGTCTCTAGCTATTTTTTCTCTGTATATTGTCATGAATTGCCATACTAACGGAGTAAGCGGTATCCCAATTATAAATACAGCTATAATTTTATAAAATGAGTAGCCCACAGAATAAAATATTCCTGACCATAAAAGACCTGCAAAAATAACAATATACATATAAGGAGCAAATCTTTTGTAACTAGCTTTATGTCCCATGTTTAAAAATAAAAAATATTGTACTAAAAAAACTGCCAAAATACTAAACGCTACTTGTGAATAGCCTGAATTTACTGTCTCATAGAAAAATCTTTTTGTAGCTTCGTATTTAATTTGAGATAGATCACCAATATTTAGCTCACTTATTATTCTTGGTTGATAAATTGTTGTATCGCTTGGAACAAATGTATTTCCACCTATAAAATAAGTAGAAATTATTGCCAGCACACCAAAACCAAATATATAAACATTAGTTAGATTCTTTATTTTGGAATGAGCAAATGGAGCTGTAATAACAAACAAGAGCAGACTTACTAATATTACACCATATCCTTGAATACCAAAAAAGCTACTATCTGGACTTTCAATTAAATTATTATAAGACACTCCTTTCAAAACAATTAACGATAATGCTGCTAGGAAAAAAAGCATTGCTGTAGATTTTGTTCTGACATTAAATTGGGGTAGCATTGTAATGACCAACAGCGAAGCAAGCAGCACAACTCCAGCTAAATAAACTATGCTGTATGTAGTTCCAGAAATAAGAACACCATCTGAAATATTAGGTAAATAATTTATTTTTTCTAAACTAAAATATTGAGGTGCAGAAGTTTCAATACTACTTGACTGATTAGATTGTAAAGTTATTAACTCTGTGTCTTTTAATGAGTCTTTTTCTTTATCTTCTGGGTCAAATATTAAACCTGCAACCATTATAACCACAACAACCGCAAAAGTGATTGTTGAAGGACTCCTATGAACAGCTAATAAATAAAGTAATAAAGCAGCACCAGCTATCCCTAGAATTACATAAAAAACAATTGTCCCTGGTGTTTCTGTAAATTGAACTACACCATGTCCTGCAAGAGAACCACCTTTTGCAGTTCCTGTACCAGTAGTTGTTCCTTCTTCTCCCTCTTCAACAATAATATTTCCTGTTGCATCTACTTTTCTTATTTTTGCTCCTCTTCTGTCATCATCTTTTTCTTCATCAACAACTTTTTCAACAACTATTGGCTGATCATATACTTGATGAATTACAACAAACAATCCAGCAAAAGCCATAAGAATAAAAAATACCATTACAGATAAACCCCTTGTTACCCTTGTGACGTAAGGAAGAATTAAACTAACTAACAAAGCAATAACTAAAACTGCTCCATAAGATAAATCAGATACAAAGCTTTGAAGTCTTTCAAATTTAAAAGTAACCAAGATGTAATTAATAAGATATAAATTTAAGGCACCTAAAATTGCACCAAAAGCACCTCCACGACCTCCGGCCAGACTTGCTCCTCCCAAAACTAGAGCTGTTATACCTAACAATGTATATTTAGTTCCTTGTAAAGGATCTCCAGAACCAACGAGAGCAGTAAAACATATTGCAGATAAAGCTGCAAAAATTCCTGCTATCATATGAGCAACTATTCTTACTAAATTAATTTTGACTCCACTTGTAAAAGCTGCTCTTTCATCTGCTCCCATTAATTTTAAATGACCCCAGAATGCAGTATGAGTAATTATATAAAACAATATTGTTGCTAAAATCATTAGAAGGAATATTTCATTAAAAATTGTAAAACCTTCTCCCCAAGGAATAAGCCAGTCAGGTGCTATTCCTCCTGGTCTTGGCAAAATTACAATATTGATTCCCGCAAAAGCTAAATATCCTGCTAGCGAAACAATAATTGGAGACACTCTTACAAAACAAACAATCAAAGCATAAAACAGTTGCCAAATTAAACCCATTGCAATCGCATAAACAAACCATCCAATAGGTGTCTGTAAAAAACCTGCGGCATACAATTGAATACTACTTACATTTATAAAACCCATAAAAGGACCAATGGATAAATCAACTCCACCTCTTCCTGCCATTGCTATAAATGTTAATGCATAAGTTGTTAAAATTAATGGAGCTGTAAGCATTATTGCACTTCCTATTCCAGATTGAGAAATAATTATTGGACTTCTAATTAATGCAAAAATTAATAAAGAAAAAAAGATGAATATTGGAACCATTAGATACTTGTTTGAAGAAGTATCAACGCTTGATCTGTAAGTTTTTTTTATTTTATCTACTATTTCCATATACTAATCAAAATAAACAATTTTTATTTTTTCAATTCCAATTTTATTTTTAAGTTTTTCTCCAACATCTTTTAATTTACCGTAATCAATAACTTTAATTTTTTTGTTTTGTTCTTTTATTTTTTCTTCATTATTTTTTGTTTGGATTATCTTATTAAATTCACCATAGTCACTTGATTTGTAAGTTACTTTAGAATTTATATTTTCTTTATCTTCATGTGCTTTATTATCATTGTACTCAGGGAAATTATTTAGTTGATCAAATTTTTTAAAGTCTGAGGAATTATAATATTTTATCTCTTCAACAATATCTTTTTGGTTTAGCATAGATATATTTTCATTAGTTTTTAAAATATTATTAAAATTATTTTTATCTGAGTTAGAGTAGTTAGTACTGTAATTTTTGATTTGGAAATTTTTTACATTATCAGACTTAAATTTTTTAAAATTATTTAATTTTTCAAAATTAATTTTATCTTCTTCATTATAATAATTATTTTTATTTTCTTTTTTCATTAAAATGTTTTTATTTTTATTTTTGTTTTATTTTCATTATTATTTTCCTTATCGAAATCTACTACTTTTAAGATTTTCTTTTCTGGAATTTCATTATCAATTTTTCTATTAGGTGTAGGCATCAAAGGTGTATTTGATTTACTTGAAATAGTTGTTTCGCCAATACCTGCTGTTTGACCAAACATTCCTTCTAACAAAGTGTCTGCATTAACTTTTTCATTTTCAAATATATCGAATACTGTTCCGTTTCTAAAAACCATTACTTTTGGACAAAGTCCTATAAATTCTTCAAGTTCACTAGATAAAAATACAACTGTATTACCTTCTTCAACATAATTTCTTAAGTGAGTATATAAATCTCTTTTTGTACTTACATCTATGCCTCTTGCAGGGTCATTTAAAATTAAAACTTTAGGATGTTGAGCAAATGATCGTGCTATCATAACTTTTTGCTGGTTACCGCCACTAAGAGAACCAATTAAATTATCTCTTGGGCCAGTTTTAATGCTCAGTCTATCTACTTCCCAATCAAAAATTCCATTTAACTCAAGCCAATCAACAAATCCTAAAAAACCTCCTCTGCTAGTTTTTTTATAAAGAGGAACTACTAAATTTTCATAAATACTTAAGTTAGGAAGTATTCCTTCTTTTTTTCTATCTCCAGAAACAAAAGATATCCCATTATTTTTTGCATTATCTAAAGAATTATATTTTACAAAATTTTCATTATTGTCCAGAATTTCGGTAATGCCTCCATAGGCTTCCTGTACACCCGCTAAAATTTTAACAAAGTCATCTTGTCCATTCCCGTCTAACCCAGTTACACCTACTATTTCTCCTTTTTTTACTTCAAAATTTACAGGTTTGCTATCAGGCCAAACGACTAAATTTTCAGCTCTCATTACGACTTTATCAGTTTTAGTTTGTATAGATGCAGACTTACTTTTCTCTCCTGTTTCTGCTCTTCCCGTCATTAGACCTATTAAATTTTTTTCATTAAGATCTTTTTTTTCCAATACACCGACATCTTTGCCGTCCCTCATAACTGTTGCTTTATCACTTATTCTAACTAGCTCCGCAATTCTGTGAGTAACAATAAATACAGCAACACCTTTATCTCTTAATTCTCTCATTTTTTTAAACAATCTTTCAGTTGAATCGAAATCAAGTGCTGCAGAAGATTCATCCAGAATTAAAACCTTAGTATTTTCACGCAAGAATGCTCTTGCAATTGTAATCCATGCTTTTATTGGTAATGATAGATTAAAAGCCTGAGTATAAGGATCAATATATTCACCAACAAGATCTTCCATTATTTCTTGCGCTTTTAAAACCTTTTCTCTTTGAGTTAAATTTTTGTACCAAAAATCATCTGATCCAACAAAAAGGTTGTCAACAACCGATGCTTCTTCTGCAATCATAACTTCTTGAAACACAGTTGCTATACCCATATTTCTTGCCATAACTGGTGATGTTGGCGTATGACCTAATACAGAAACTTTACCTTTATCAATTGGTAAAACTCCTGACATTACTTTTGCCAGTGTACTTTTTCCACATCCATTACCACCGACTATTGCATGAATTTCACCAAAGTTTGCGTTAAAATTAACTCCGTTTAATGCTCTAGTTACACCAAAATATTTATGAACATCTTGGACGTAAATGTCACCAGTAATTTTATTTGATTTTTCAGACAACACCTCTTTTGAGGTGTTGTCTTTTATATTTTTTTCTGCACTCATACTTTAACTTTAAGTATTAGTGAGATTTAGGATCGTATTTCTCCGGATCAGATGGATTATCAAAGAACGCTTCCACGTAAGATCTTGGAGCCCATTTTTCCATTCCTGGGTTATCCCAACCAGTTGAATTTCTATCACAATCTTCATTTAAGATTTGTTTAATTTCATCGAAATTCTTAGTAGCAGGACCAACCAATAAAGATTGGATTCTAGGACCTTGACCTTGAAGTGTTCTAATCATTACTTCCATACCTAACTCGATTTCATCCCCTGGAGGCCAAGCATATATCGCTTCATCGATATAGTCTGGGTTATTTCTCCAATAACAAAGAGCTCCCAATTCTCCACCTAATGCAATTGGTGGAATTGGATCAAGTCCTGACTGAAGCAGAGCTTGTAAAGTTCCTGTTTCTCCTGAAGACTGAACCGCAATACCATCAACTTTTTTTGTATTCGTTGATAGCCATTGTGAAAGTTCCTTCTGAGCAATTTGAGAAGTCCAGTTATGTGCTAATTGTCCAACAACATTAACATTTGGATATTCATCAAGTGCAGCTAATACACCTTTGTTCTGTTGGTCAGATGCTGAATAGCCAGGAATTCCTTCCATAACTATCACATTACCTTTTTCTCCAATTAACTCAGCCATCCATGCACCAACGTAATAACCAACTAATCTGTAGTTAACAGATGTATTGATTGAGTACGGAGATGTTGTAAAGCCAGTAAAAGATAGAGTTGGGATACCTTTTTCCCAACCATATTTAATAGTAGTGTTTAAAGCTGTAATGTTAGAACAACAAATAATAATAGCATCAACTTTTCCGCCATCTATCATCTGTCTCATTTGTTGAATCTGTAAAGAGTCATCCAAATTTGACTGTGTAATAACAATTTCATCAACCATTCCTAAAGCTTTCCACTTAGGATAAACAACTTCCATTAAACGCTCCATTGCTCCTTTTCTCCAAGTGTTTCCAGCGTAAGTACTAGCATAACCTATTGTCCAAGGTGGTTTTCTAGGACTTTTCCACTTTCTCATTACCGCTTCACCTAGTGGCTGATCACTGTCCATAAAGTCCATGTTGTAAACATAATCTCTCATGTCTTGAGGAACTTTACTTAAACACTCCTTACATAATTCACCTGCTGAAGCAGAAGAAAAAATTCCAAAAAACCAAGAGAAAAGAACAACATATAACATTTTCTTTATTTTCATAATGTTCCCCTTTCCTTAATTAAATTAAGTATCTCACTAATGAACGAATATATCTATAATTATGAATTTCTGTTTTTTATATATATTTATTAGACCTAAAATTTTTGTTTGTTTTTAGTGTAAAAAATATACTAAGTTGGGTTGAGAAATAATTAATATTATATTCTAACGAGAGTTGTATAAATTAATATTTTTAATTAATTTTTGTTATGAAAAAATTTTTTTTAGTTTTAACTTTTTTTTTGTTTTCAACAACAAGTTTATTTGCAGAATACAAACTTGAACCTGTCAATTGCACTTTAAAAAAAAAAGATAATTGTGGAGCTTATTTATATAACACTAAAACAGGCTCAACTTATTTTTGTAATTCTACTGAATGTAAAGAAATACAAGAAGCAATAGAAGAAGTTGCTAGCGAAGAAGGGTCGTCAGATTCTAAAAAATCTAAAATACCTAAGAAAAAGAAAAAAAAGAAATCTAAAATTCCAAAATTTAAAAAAACAAATTAATTTATTCTGTTTTTTTAGAGTGCGAAATTGATACTTCTATTGCACCTCTAATCTCGTTACAGAAATTTAAATCATCACCCAAAAATGTTCCTTTAAAAAAACTTTTATTTACAGCGCCATTTTCTTTAATAAAATTTATGTAATCATCTGTAAGATTACTTACACCAAAAAAATATTCTTTCTCTGCTTCTTGATGGTTTATATTTTTTATTTTTTTTAAAACTAAAATACCAAAAGGATAAAGATAATTAGCAGTCTCAAAAAATTCTTTTGCTAGATCTGGATGTTCTTCTTTAATAATTTCAGTCACTGCTGAATTCATAGACACACATCCTTTAAGTATTTTATAAGTTAGTTTATCATCCCCAAGTATTTCTTGAATGTTATAGAAACCAAGCCTTTCTATTTTTTCAGCATGCAAAGATGTGGTAATAAATAAAAAAATAATTATTAATCTTTTCATTTATTTTTTATTGTTTGTAACTAGGATCTTCAGAATCTAAGATCGATCTTACTGCTTTTAAATGTAGTTCGCCCATGTCTGTAGAATAATTTTCCCAATCTTGAGCAGTTTTTTCAGCAACTTCTGGGCTTGCTATATTTAATTCTTTGCCAGTTGATAGTGCAGTTATGTATGTTTCACATGCTTTTTCAAAATAATATAAATCATCAAAAGCTTGAGCAATTGTAGGAGCCGCTGTTAAAATTCCATGGTTAGCTAATAAAAGTATATTATAATTTCCAATACTGTTTGCCATTTTTTCTGACTCTTCTTCAAAGCCAAGCCCACCAAATTCTTTGTAAACCGCGACACGATTATAAAAACGCATAGTGTTTTGATCAATTGGAGGAAGAGTAGGGTCTTTTAGGCATGATAAAGCTAAAGCATATTTTGAGTGAACATGAAGTATACACTTTGCATTTGGAACTTTTTTATGAATCGTACCATGAATATTGATTGCTGTCGGATCAACAATTTCTGGTTTATTTTTCATTTCTTCAAATTTTTTATCCTCAATAAGCACTAAATCGCTTGCTTTGATTTTGCTAAAATGCATTCCTGTTCCATTAACATAGAAGCCACCTCCCGCATCTGGCGAACATACGCTTAGGTGGTTTGCAATACCTTCATGCATATTCAATTTTGCTGTCCATCTAAAAACAGCAGCTAAATCATTTAATAATTCTGAGCTTTTCATATTTAATATGATAATATACTTTATTTAAAAATAAATGAGCAAAGTTTTTATATCATGTGCTGTAACTGGATCTGGCGATACTGCTGGAAAACATCCAGATTTACCAAAAACACCAGAACAAATAGCTACAGCTGCTATTGAAGCGGCTAAAGCTGGAGCAGCAATAGCTCATATTCATGTTAGAGAAGAAGATGGAACACCAAGCAGAAGGTTAGAATTATATAAAGAAGTTGTAGATAGAGTTAGATCTAGTGATACAGATGTTGTTCTTAATTTAACCACAGGAATGGGTGGAGACTTAGATATAGGACAAGGAAAGAATCCTCTAGATTTTGGTCCAATGACCGATATGGCAAATGTAATGGAGAGAATTGCAAATGCAGAACAGTTTTTACCAGAAATATGTACATTAGATTGTGGAACTTTAAACTTTGGAGACAGTTCGGTTATTACTGTAAATACACCAAATGATTTAAGAAAAGCTGCAAAAAGATTACAAGAGATAAATGTGAAACCAGAAATTGAAGCATTTGATTTAGGTAACATGTGGTTTGGAGCTCAATTATATAAAGAAGGATTGTTAAGTGATCCTCCAATGTTTCAAATGTGTTTAGGTATACCTTGGGGAGCACCAGCAACTCCTTTAGCAATGCAAGCCATGAAAGACATTATGCCAAAAGAAGGAATTTGGTCAGGATTTGCAATTTCAAAAAATGAAATGCCTTTTGTCGCTCAAACTGTAATTATGGGAGGAAATCCAAGAGTAGGACTAGAGGATAATTTATATTTAGAAAAAGGAAAATTAGCAACTAACGCTCAATTAGTAGAAAAAGCAATTAGAATTGTTACTGATCTTGGTGTATCTATAATGACACCTGCTGAAACTAGAGAAAAACTAAAATTAAAAAAATATAAATAAATCAAGATTATTTAGTCTACTCTTATAGTATTGCCATCCACAGGAAAGACTTGACCAGATATTTTTTCACTATCTTTTGAAATTAAAAATGAGCACATGTTTCCTATATCTTCTTGAGAAATCCAAGAATTAATTGAAGCCATAGATAAAAAATCTTTTTCAATCATTTTTTTTGAAACTTTAAGAAATTTTGCTTTATCTGTTATCACCCTATTCATTCTATCTCCTTTAATCGTACCTGGACAAACAGCATTTACTCTTATTTTAAATTTACCTAATTCTATTGCTAAAGTTTTTGTTACTCCTATGATTGCCCACTTACTTGCAGCATATGGAGATCTTAATGCAAAACCCATTATTCCCGCAGTTGAAGAAATATTTATTATAGAACCGCCTTTGTTAATTTTAAGCATTGGTATTGCAAGCTTTGTAAAGTAAAAATGACTTATAACATTTGTTTTTAATGTTTGTTCCCAGTCATCAGAGCTTAACTTTTCTAAATTTCCAGTTGGACCTGCAATCCCTACATTATTTATTAAAGCATCAATTTTTTTGGTTTTTTTTCTAATTTTACTAAAAAAATTTGAAACCTCATACTCATCAGAAGCATCACACTCATATGTAAATAATTTTTTTTTATTTAGCGGATGTTTTTGTGCTTTTTTTAAAGATTTGCTATCGATATCACAAATATAAACAATAGCACCTCTTGAAAGACAAATTTTTGCAGTCGACCATCCAATTCCTGAAGCTCCACCAGAAATAATGATTTTTTTGTTAATTAGACTTAGCGGCATCAGCCATATGTTCTTTTGTTAAGGCTTTTGAAAGTTCTTTTTGAGTTAAGTATCCTTTTACATTGCCACCTTTATCAACAACTTCACAATTTGCATTTGAGCAGACAACTTTTGGCAAAAACTCATCTAAAAATTGATCTTCCTGAACTTTTATAAGATTTGATTTATCAACATCGTTAGATGAACTTGCGGGTGTCATAATAATCTTAGCTTTTATTACTTTTGCTCTATTTACATCTTTAACGAAAGCTTCAACATAATCATCAGCAGGGTTCATAATAATATCTATTGGAGTTCCTACTTGCACGAGTCTTCCCCCATTTAATATACCTATATGATCTCCTAACCTTAATGATTCATCTAAATCATGAGTTATAAATACTATTGTTTTTTTTAATTCACTTTGTAAATCTATTAACTGTTTTTGCATATCACTTCTAATTAAAGGATCTAAAGCAGAAAACGCTTCATCCATTAACATTATGTCTGTATTGGTTGCAAGTGCTCTTGCTAAACCTACTCTCTGTTGCATACCACCAGATAATTGGTTAGGGTATTGATGTTCAAAACCTGTTAAACCGACCGCTTCTATTTTTTCCATTGCAGTCTTGTTTCTCTCTTCTGGTTTCTGTCCTTGTACCTCAAGTCCATATCCAACATTTTCCAATACTGTTTTATGTGGGAATAAACCAAATCTTTGGAACACCATACTCATTTTATGTCTTCTAAATTCAATCAATCCTTTTGGATCTAAATCCATAACATTTGTACCTTCAACAGAAACTACGCCTGAAGTTGGATCTATTAATCTATTAATATGTCTAATCAGAGTAGATTTACCTGAACCAGATAAACCCATACATACAAAAGTTTCACCTTCTTCAATACTTAAAGAAACATTATCCAAGCCAACCGTATGACCAGTTTTTTCTAATATTTCTTCTTTTGTAGCTCCGTCTTGAACCATAGGAAGAACTTTGGAAGGTTGGTCTCCAAAAATTTTGTAAACATTTTTAATTTCAATTTTGCTCATATTTTTATAACTTTATTTTTTTTGTTTTGGTTCTTTCTTGAATTTTCTCTCCGTAAGATTGTGTAATTCGATCGAATATAATAGCTAGTAAAACAATTGCAATACCTGCTTCAGTAGCCATACCTACATTTAATTGTTGTAGTCCTAATAATACTTCATCTCCAATTCCTCTAGTTCCTATCATAGAAGCAATAACTACCATTGCTAATGCCATCATTGTGCATTGGTTAATTCCTTGCATTATATTTGGAAGTGCCAAAGGTAATTGTACTCCCCATAGCTTTTGCTTTTTACTTGCTCCAAAAGCTTCCGCTGCTTCTACAACTTCTGTATCAACCAATCTAATTCCAAGATCAGTTAATCTTATTAAAGGAGGAACAGCATATACAAATATTGCAAAAATAGCTGGAACTGCACCTAAACCAAACAACAAAATTCCTGGAATTAAATAGCAAAAACTTGGAATAGTTTGCATTAAATCAAGTATTGGCAATATGGCATTTCTTACTTTTTTATTTCTTGCCATCATTATTCCAACAGGAATACCAATGACCAAACAGAGCAACATCCCAATTACAACTATACAAGTCGTCATAATACATTTATCCCAATACCTAGGACTTAAGAAGCCTAGAAAGAAAACACAGAAAGCGACCATAATTGTTGTTCCCATATTTCTTCCACTAGCAAAATATGCAAGAGCAATGACTGAAATCATTAGTAATGGCCAAGGCAACCCAACCATAAAATTTTTCATATCTGTGTAAAGACCTAGTAAGAAATTATTGATTCCTTCAAAAAACATTCCATATTCTCTAATAAGTTTATCAAAACCTTCGTTTAAATAAGGCATCAATGGAAGATCTAGCCACTTAGGCCAGTTACCCAGCCAAGACAAATCTGTAAATAAAATTGAAACACTTTCGGGTCTATATTTTGAGCTTGTATATGCAACATAAACCATTGCACAAAAAGCTGCTAAATATAGCGAATATAAAATATGTTTTTTATATTTTCCCATTTATTCTTTCTCTAAAAACTAAGAGCCCTTTCGGGCTCTTAGAATTAATATTTATTTTAAAAATTAAAGAGTATCTTTAACTTTTGCTGCGACATCAGCTGGTACCCATTTTGTCCACATACCAGTGTTTGACAAGAAGTGCTTAGCTGTTGCTTCCATATCTCCACCCGATTCATCCATATAGAATGCAAGTGATCTGTTTACATCTGGTGTTGGTACAGAATAAGCTCTAACAAAGTCTATAATTTTTTTGTTAGATTTTTTGTTTGCAAATGTTGTTGATGCAGATTTTGTTAAAGCCATATTAACGTAAGCGCTTGCACATGTATCTGTGTATGCGTCAGGTCCATCAGCTTTAATTTTTTCAACAACTGCCATCATTTTAGTCCAACATGCGTTATCATAAGCAGGCTCTTCAAGTTGCACTAAGTCAACTTTTCCCATTAAACCAGTTGGTGTCCAGTAGTAAGAAAATACTGGTTTACCTTTTTTAAATGCTCCAGCAATTGCAGCATCTAAAGCTCCACCTGAACCTGGGTCAAAGTTTGTATAGTATTCATCCAAACCATAAACTTTGTGTTTAACCAAGTTAATAGTGTAACAAGTCCATCCTGATATACAGCTTGTCATTCTACCTTTTCCTGGTGCTTCAGGGTCAGCAAATAATTTTGCAATTTCTGGTTTTTTCATGTCTTCAACAGACTTTAAACCATACTTATCTGCAGTTGGTTTATCTACATAGAAACCTTGAGTTGATGAAGGAGTGTTAATCCCTAGCTCAATAATTTTACCTGCTGCTACAGCTTCTTCATGCATTTGAACAATATTATCTCTCCAAACTTCAGTGATAATATCAAGTTGTTGATCATAATGTGCAGCCATAATTGGACTAGTACTACCTTTTGTCACTTCAACTTGACAGCCATATCCGTGTTCAAGAATATAACCAACAATAGCTGTGTGAACGTTTGCACTATCCCAGTCGAAATCTCCCAAATGCACTTTGCAAGCAGCATTAGCACTTGTTGTGCCAATTGAAGTTACAGCAATGAATGCAATCGAAAGAAAGATTTTTTTAAGAAATTTCATGAATTCCCTCCATATTATTAGTTTAAACTGGCCTTATTAAAACTTGATACGCGATAAAATACAACCATTAATGAGATTGATAGTTGTTAATAAAGTAAGGAAAAAACATTATATATTGCATAGATTCAATTATAAATTGAATTGAAAACAAATTTAAATAAAATAACAATTAATTTATGGGAATAGAAATTTCTAAAGTTTCAAAAAATGGTTCAGCATTAAATGTTGTATGGAGTGATGGTGAGAAAAGTAATTTTCACTTTATGTGGTTAAGAGACAACTGCCCAACAGCTCATGACAAAGATTCAAGACATAGGATGTTTAATATACTTGAAGTTTCAACAAACATAGAGCCAAAAACATGTAAAATTAATAATGAAGGCAAGCTAGAGATTGAGTGGAGTGAAGGAAATCACGTAAGTTATTACGATCAAGAATGGTTAAGAAAAAATTGTTATACAATAAATAATAATAAAAAATATAACTCTCCTTATCAATTATGGGACTGTTCTTTACAAAAAAATTTAGAGACTATCAAAATAGATCATGATGAAATTATTAATTCTGAAGAAGGTTTGATAAAATGGTTAGAACTTTTACATTACAAGGGAATTGCAATTGTTAAAAATGCTCCAACAGAGAAAGAATCTGCTTTTAAAGTTTTAAACAGAATAAGCCATACAAGAGAAACTTTTTTTAAAACTCCTTTTGAAGTTGTAAATATTCCAAAACCGAATAACTCAGCTTACACAGCTCACGCTTTAAGGAATCATATGGATTTACCTTGGTTTGAAAATCCTCCGGGTTATCAATTTCTTCATTGTTTAATTAATTCTGCAAAAGGAGGAGATTCTTCAGCAATAGATGCTTTTGCAGTAGCAGATTATTTAAGAAATAATGAAAAAGAAATATTTGAAACACTGGTGAATATACCTCTTAAATTTAAAGATAAAGATTACACGCAAGAAGCCCATAGAAGTTTTTATGCTCCAGCAATTTCTTTGACTAAAGATGATGATTATAACGATATAAGATTTAGCGTAGCAACTATGGACGCCTTAGATTGTCATCCAGATGTTATGGATAAAGTTTACAAAGCTCACCATAGATTTGGAAATCTTTTACACGATGATAAGTTTCAAATAAATTTTAGGCTTGAACCTGGCGATATTTTTTCATTTAATAATAGAAGAGTTTTACATGGAAGAACAGAATTTGATCCAAATTCAGGTCATAGACATCTCCAAGGTTATTATATGGATCGTGATGAAATAATAGGAAGATTAAGTTATTTAAAAAATAATTTATAAATTTTCAAATATTAAATTATTCTTTTTATTATATTTATTAAATTCTGATTTAGTTTTGATTGTATAGTAGTATTTTTTAATTTTTAAATTTTGTATATTTTTATTTTTTAAAAAAGACTTATCTAAAATTAAATAGTCGATTTGTTTGTTGCTTGATTTTTTAATCACCATTTTGGCACTAGTAGAATTTGAAAAAGATAAACCTACCTTTGTGTTACTTTTTATTTTAAGCAAATTATAAATATTTTTATGTTTGAAAGAAATAAATACACATTTTGTATACTTTGATGTTTCTTTCAATAATTTTTGTAAAAGTTTTTTTGAGAAAGCTGGTTTTAATTCAATAAATAAAAGGTACTTATTTTTTGAAGTTTTTAGCAAATCTTTTAATAGTGGAATTGTCTTTTTATTTTTAGAACTTATCTCTTTAATTTTAGAATAATTTAAATTCTTTACACTAACGTTTTTTCTAAAAATTCTATTTAAAGTAAAGTCATGAAAGCAAATAAATTTATTATCTTTTGTTGCATGAATGTCAGTTTCAATTCCATATCCTTTTTTAAAGGATTGCTTAAATGATTTAAGAAGGTTTTCTTTATAATTTTTATTTACAATACCTCTGTGAATTAACAGATCTGTCATTTAAAATTTTATTTCCAGCCGGTAATTGTTTTTACCTCTAGATATTCTTCTAGTCCCCAAGAACCACCTTCGCGTCCATTTCCAGATTGTTTATATCCACCAAAAGGAGTTCCAGAGTCTGGAGAATTTCCATTAATATAAACGATCCCAGATCTAAGTTTTTTAGATACTCTTTTTGCCTTTTCTTTATCTTCAGTTTGAAGGTAATTTCCAAGGCCGTATTCTGTATCATTGGTAACGCTAATTGCTTCCTCTTCTGTTTCAAAAGGTATAATAGAAAGAACTGGTCCAAAAATTTCTTTTTTTGCTATCTGCATATCATTTGTAACATCAGTAAATATGGTTGGTTTAATAAAATATCCTTTATTTAAACCATTAGGCATTTCAGGGCCTCCTGCAGCTAATGTTGCACCTTCATTAATTCCATCTTTTATTAAGTTAATAATTTTATCGTATTGAACTTTTGAAACTACCGGACCTATATGATCTCCTTTTTTTGATGCTATATCTACTTTAATTTTATTGGCTTCATCCACTGCTTCACTTACAGCTCTTTTGTATATAGATTTTTCGACAAGCATTCTTGTTGGGGCGTCACAAGATTGTCCTGAATTACTCATTACATTTTTTATTCCATCTCTAACAGCATTAGGGTAGGAGTCTGCAAATACAATATTTCCACCTTTACCACCTAGTTCTAAACAAACTCTCTTAATTGTTTCGGCTGCATTTTTTGTAATTAGTTTCCCTGCTCTTGTTGACCCAGTAAAAGACACCATATCAATATCAGGATGACCAGATATATATGTTCCAACTCCAGCTCCATCTCCATTTACTAGATTAAAAACTCCAGGTGGAAAACCAGCTTCATGAATCATTTCAGCAAATAACATTGCTGATACTGGAGCTATTTCCGAAGGCTTGAGTATCATTGTGCAGCCAGTTGCTAAAGCAGGTATTACTTTAAGTGCAATTTGGTTTATTGGCCAGTTCCAAGGAGTAATTAATCCACAAACTCCAATAGGTTCATAAAATATTTGATTATTTGATTTTGAGTCAAATTGTTCATCAAATTTAAAGTTTTTAAGCCTTATAATAAAATCTTCCAAGTGTGCTTGACCGGATGCATTTTGAACATTAGAAGACCAATCCATCGGAGCTCCCATTTCTTTAGAAATTGCTTCAGTCATTTCACTAAATCTTTTTTTATAAACTGATAGTAAATTTTCTAATAATTTAATTCTTTCTTCTTTTGTAGTTTCTTTCCAAGATTCAAAAGCCTCTTTTGAGACTTTGACAGCCAAATCAACATCAGCTTTAGTCCCCAGAGATATTACTGCGAATGTTTCTTCATTTGATGGGTTAATTACTTCAAAATCATTTTTTTTTGAAGGCTCTATCCATTCACCGTTAATATAAAATTTTCTTTTATCTAACATTTTTATATCTCATATCCTTTTTCTTCAGGCTCATTATCAACTAATTCCTCTGGAAAACCTGAGGCTCTAAAGTTTATATTATACTTTTCTTCAAGTCTTTTTACCACCATAGATGACCATGCCCTTGATCCAAACTTTTTTTCAGCTTCTTTAAATATATTTAATACAAATGGTGATATTTCTAATTCTGTGTTTAGTTTTTTTGAAAGCTGATCAAAAAGATTCATGTCTTTTTTTACTAAGTCCATAGTAAAATTAATGTTATATGAACCGTTTAAAATTACCTGACTTTCAGTTTCATGTACAAAAGAATTTCCAGATGAAGCAGCTATTCCTTTATAGGTTTTGTTAAGATCTAAATTAGATTTTTTTGCAACAGTCCATGCTTCTCCTAGTGCTGCTAAATGAACAGAGGCTAAATAATTAGTAATCACTTTTAATACAGATGCAGTTCCAAGTTCTCCTGTATGTAAAATTTTTCTTCCCATAATGCTTAAAACTGGCAATATTTTTTCAAAACTATTTCTTTCACCACCAACAAAAATAGCAATATTTCCAGTTGTAGCTCTATGACATCCACCACTAACAGGACCATCCATTGGAATAGCTTTTTTATCCATAACAAGTTTACCCAATCTCTTAACCTCAGACTCATCTGTTGTGCTCATTTCTAACCATATTTTATTTTTTGAAAGTCCATTAACAACTCCTTCATCAGATTCCATAACTTCTGCGCATATTTCAGGAGAAGGAAGACAGGTAATAATTAAATCTGTTTGTTCAGCTAGCTCTTTAGCATTGTCAGAAACTTTTGCTCCTTTACTCTTAAAATCATTTGTTAGGTTTTTTTCTACGTCTCGTACTGTTAAATCGAATTTATTTCTTAACAAGCTGTTCGCCAATTTGCCCCCAACATTTCCAAGTCCTATAAATCCTATTTTCATAACAACCTTTTAATTATAGTGAATATTAAATGCTTTATGATATATTTTTTTTTGAAAATGTATTCAATAAAAATAGATCCAAAATATAACAAGTATCAAAATCCGAAAATTGGGTTAATAGCACTTGCAAGTGATTACATGATTGAAAAAGACTTTATTAATGTAATTAAAGATAAAAAAATAGACTTTTTTGTTAATAGAATTGAATGTTTTAATCCTTTAACCAGTGAGAATTTAATAAAAATGTCTGAAAAAATTACAGAAGTTACAAAAGATATTCTGCCAAATGAAAAAATTGATTGTGTAGTTTATGGCTGTACCTCAGGAACCATTGCTGCTGGTTATCAATCTATAGAAAAAAAAATAAAGAAAGCAAAACCTGAAGCTGAAGTTACAACTCCAAGTTCATCATCTATTAAAGCTCTCAAAAAGTTAAATCTAAATAAAATTGCAATTTTTACTCCTTATCCTAAAAAATTAAATGACGAAGTGATAGATTTTTTTGAAAAAGAAAATTTTCAAGTTACATCAAACTCTTATTTCGATATTGCTTCTGACATTGATATTGGCAAAGTAGATGCTAATTATTTATATGATGTTTTGTCAAAAATGGATTTAAAGGGAGCAGATGCATTATTTATTTCGTGCACAGCTTTACCAGCCTTGTCCATAATAGATAAACTTGAAAAAAAATTGGGCAAAATTGTTTTATCAAGTAATCAAACATTAATATGGGATACTTTAGAAAAAATAGGTGAAAATAATTCGATAAGTGGCTTTGGAAAATTATTTTCAAACAATTAGAAATGTTATTTACAAAAGAAGAATACAAAGAAAGACTTAAAAAAGTTCAAAAATCAATGCAAGAAAAAGGCATTGAACTATTAATTTCTCAAGATACTAACAATATGAATTATCTTACAGGATATGATGCTTGGTCATTTTATTATGCGCAGTGTGTAATAGTTCATATTAATGCAGAAGAACCATTGTGTTTTGTAAGAGCACAGGATGCAGGCGGAGCCTACATAAAAACTTACTTAAAAGATGAAAATATTATTGTTTACGATGAAAAATACATCCATGTTTGGCCAATACATCCTTACGATAGATTAATAGAAATTATAAAAGAAAGAAAGTGGGACAACCTAAGTATAGGTGTAGAGATGGATAGCCATTATTTTACCGCTTATTCACATGAAAAATTAAAAAATGGTTTACCCAATGCTAAAGTAAAAGATTGTGAGAGATTAGTTAACTGGGTGAGATTGGTTAAATCTGATGAAGAGATTAATTATATGAAGATAGCATCTCAAATTACTCAACTAGGAATGAAAACCGCATTTGAAGCAATTAACCCTGGAGTTAGACAATGTGATGCCGTTGCAAAAATATATTCAACATTAATAAGCGGAACCAAAGAACATGGTGGAGATTATTCGTCAATTGTACCATTGATACCAACAGGCAAAGGAACATCTGCCTCTCACTTATCTTGGACAGATGATAAATTTGTTGAAGGAGAAGCATCAATAATTGAAATATCTGGAGTATATAAAAAATATCATTGTCCCATGGCAAGAACAGTATTATTAGGAAAACCTGATCAAAAAAAAATAGATACAATGAAAAGAACAAGAGAAGCATTGCAAGCAGGTATTGATGTGACAAAACCTGGAAATACTGCAGACGACGTAGCCCAAGCATTTTGGAAAGTTTTGGATAAATATGGAATTGAAAAAAAATCTAGAACAGGTTATTCAATAGGAATAGGCTATCCACCAGATTGGGGTGAGCATACACTTAACATTCAAAAGGGAGACAAAACTGTTTTACAAAAAAATGTTTGTTTTCATATGATTGCAGTAATGCAGTTTGGAGAATGGGGTGTTGAAAGCAGTGAGTCAATTAGAGTTTCAGAAAATGGAGCTGAGAATTTTTATAAATTTCCTGGTGAGCTACATATCAAAGGCTAATGAAAAAAATTTTCGGGATCGTGTTTCTGGTTTTTTTGTTAAGTACAAACGCTTATTCAGATAATATTAAAGATTTTAAGATTGAAAGCATAAGTATTGGAGATAGTGCTTTGGATTATTTTAATGAGACTGAACTAGAGAATGGAGAGCTAGATTGGTTTAATTATAGTTATAAGGAGTTTGCAACTTCACTTGTATCGGGGAAAGGTATTTATGATTGGTTTAAAATTAGTTATAAAAGTGATGACGATAATTTTACAATCGAAGGATTAGTTGGAATAGTAGTAAAAAAAAAATATGATGACGCTGAATGCAACAAAGAACTAGATTATTCAGCATTAAATATATCGGAATTATTTAAAAATACTAAGCGAAGTAAAAAAAAATTATACAAGGTTGAATATAATTCAAGAAAAGTTTTTCAAGAGGAAAACCAATCAGGAAAAAGTACAGCAACTAGTATTTCGTTTGATTTTAATGATAGAGGAAAAATAATTTTATCATGTTATGATATGGATAAAGCAACAAATCAAATTGATTCACCTATAAAAGATATTAATCAATTTGACTCCTTCAGAATTGATATTAGAAGCAAAGTTCTTAAAAATTATTTAGAAAAAGTTTAATAAAATTTATGAAAAAATTAGTAAAATTAATTATCCTAAGTTTGTTAATCTTTAACAATGTCAGTGCAGAAAACAGAGTCAATGAATTAAACAATCTATTCAAATTGCTTAAAAATAGCGAAAATACAAAGGCTATAGAAATAGAAAATAAAATATGGAAAATTTGGATAACACATCCATCCGAAGATAGAAGAGGATATAGATTAACTGAACTGCTAGCCCAAGGTTCTATATTAATTAATCAGAGAAAATTAAATAAAGCTTATGGACTTTTTTCACAGATAATTTTAGAGGATCCCAAATGGGCTGAGGCCTGGAATAAACGTGCTACTGTTCTTTATATGATGGGTAACTATGAACAGTCTCAAAACGATATAAACGAAGTACTTAAACTTGAAGAAAGACACTTTGGGGCATTATCTGGACAAGGTTTAGTTCAAATTAAATTAAAAAATTATAAAAAAGCTATTGAAAGTTATAAAGAAGTAGAAAAATTACATCCATCAATGGAAGCACCAAAGGTTATGATTCCGCGTATAAAAAAATTAATTAAAGAAGAGTCAATATGAAAAATATAGTAAAAACAACTATAAGATGTCATTATTAATTAATCCTTGAATTAATCTTTATCTAATGTTTTAAATGCGCATGTCTCAAAAAGATAGTTTCGTAAAATTCGAGAAGGTAGATAAAAGTTACGATGGTGAAATACTAGTCGTTAAAGATTTAAATCTTGATGTTCCAAAGGGTGAGTTTCTAACTATGTTAGGACCATCTGGATCAGGTAAGACAACAGTGTTAATGATGTTAGCTGGATTTGAAACTCCAACAAGCGGAGAAATTTATTTGGACGGAAATCCAATAAGTAGTATTCCACCTAACAAAAGAGGCATAGGTATGGTTTTTCAAAATTACGCTTTATTTCCTCATATGACTGTAAAAGAGAATTTAGCATTCCCACTTGAAGTTAGAAAAATGGAAAAAACTGAGATTGATGAAAAAGTTGGAAATGCACTTGCGATGGTTGAATTGCAAGATTTTGGAAATCGTATGCCATTACAACTATCGGGTGGACAACAACAACGTGTCGCATTAGCAAGATCTTTAGTGTTTGAACCTAGATTAGTTTTAATGGACGAGCCACTTGGAGCACTTGATAAAAATTTAAGAGAGCAAATGCAGTATGAAATAAAACATATTCATGAAAAAATTGGAATAACAGTAGTTTATGTAACTCATGATCAAAGTGAAGCTTTAACAATGTCAAATCGAATTGCAGTTTTTAACGATGGAAAGATTCAGCAAATTTCTTCTCCGGATATTTTGTATGAAAAACCAAACAGTTCTTTTGTTGCACAATTTATTGGAGAGAATAATCAACTAAAAGGGAAAGTTAAATCAATTAACGGAGAAAATTGTATTGTTACTACAGAATCTGGAGATGATATTCATGCTTTAAAAATAAATGTGAATAATAACGGTGATGGTTCTTTAGTTTCATTAAGACCAGAGAGAGTTGCTATTAACTCATCAGAAAATTTTGAAAATAATTTTGACGCAAAAGTAAAAGAATTAATTTATTTAGGAGACCACATAAGATCTAGAGTAGAAGTTTGTGGAAATGATCAATTTATAGTTAAAATCCCAAATTCTTATAAGGAAGCAAATTTAAAAGAAGGTTCGACAGTCAAACTGTCATGGAAAGCATCAGATTCTAGGGCTCTAGACCTTAATTAAGCTAATAAATTTAGGAAAAATCTATCAAAAAACGTTTTGCAGTCTCTAAGTAATTATGTTTTACTTTCGCCTTTAAAACTTAAATTAAATTTAATTTAAAGGGGAAAATAAATGAAAAAAGCAATCAAAGCAGCTTTTTTTGGTTTAATCTCAATTGCGTTTGTTGGATCTGCAACAGCAGATATTACTTTCGTTTCTTGGGGTGGTGCTTACACAGCCAGCCAACAAAAAGCTTACATAGACACTTATAGCAAAGGTTCTTCAATTACTGTTGAAAATTACAACGGTGGTCTTGGAGAAATCAAAGCACAAGTGGAAGCAGGAAATGTAACTTGGGATGTAGTAGACGTACTTCCAGACCAAGCGATCACAGGATGCGACGAAGGTTTATTTGTTAAAGTAGACCAAAGTGAGTTTATCAACGATATGGTTGTACCACCAGTTTCTGACTGTGTTGTTCCACAAATCTTTTGGGCTTACACTGCATTTTACGACAAAGCAGCGTTCCCAGGAAAAAAACCAAAAAACATTAAAGATTTCTTTGATGTTAAAAAGTTTCCTGGAAAAAGAGGAATACATACTTGGGCAAACGCTTTAATCGAAATGGCACTAGTTGCTGATGGTGTTAAAGCAAGCAAAGTGTACGAAGTAATGAGTACTCCTGAAGGAATAGATAGAGCATTTGCAAAACTAGATACAATTAAAGATCATGTTGTATTTTGGTCTGCAGGTTCTAAGCCACTTGAGTTAGTATCAAGCGGTGAAGTTGTTATGGCATTAGCTTACAACGGTAGAATTGGTGCTGCTATCCTTTCAGAAGGTAAAAACTTCGAATACATTTGGGATGCTACAGTTCTTGAACAAGAATATCTTGTAGCTATCAAAGGTGGAAATGAAAAAGAAGCGCTTGAGTTTATGGCGCATGCTTCAACAGCAGAATCTAATGCTGAACAAGCTAAATACATTCCATACGGTCCTATGAGAAAATCTAGTATCAACATTATCAAAAAAGGTGAACCTTGGTTCATAACATCAAGTGGTAATATTGATATCTTACCTCACATGCCAACTACTCCAAAAGTTCTAAAAAGAGCTGTAATAGGAGACCCAGTTTGGTGGGCTGATAACGGTGCTGAAGTTCACGAAAGATTTGGTGCTTGGAAAGGTAGCTAATAATTCGTAGTATAATTTAAAAAAGGCGAGATTTTTATCTCGCCTTTTTTTTTATTGTATAATAATTTTATTGTATAAATAATTTTATGAATCAAACCCAGACATCAACAGGTCCAATATTAACAACCGATGGAATTCCATTAAAAGTTAGTCTTAAAAAAGCAGAGCGAATAAATAAAATAAGAGCATTTCTTTTAGTGCTTCCGCTTTTGGCATTTATATTAATTACATTCCTAGTCCCAATTGGTGACATGTTAGCTCGGAGCGTTGATGACAGACAAATTAATACAGTTTTCCCAAAAACTTTTGAGGTTTATAAAAAATGGGACAGACAAGGCCTTCCTTCCGAAGAAGTATATAAAACAATGTTTTTTGAATTAAAAAATAGTGAAGGCTATAGTGTTGGTAAAGCAAGTACCAGAATGAATTATTCAAAATCTGGTTGGAAAAGTTTATTAAAAAAATCTAAAAGAAAATTTAAAAAAATTGAAGAAGGTCCTTTCAAAGAACAAATGATTGCCATTGATAAAAAATGGGCTGACCCTGAATATTGGCTAGCTCTTGGACAAATGGTAGATCCTACGACAATGGGATATTATTTAAATGCCGTTGATTTAAAGTACGATTCAAGCAAAAACATAGTTCAACAAAAGGAAAATAGACGTATTTACAACAAAACATGGATTAAAACTTTTAAGGTAAGTCTTTTAGTTACATTGTTTTGCCTACTTTTGGGATACCCAATTTCATATTTGCTTGCAACGTTGCCTATGAAATATAGCAATCTTTTAATGATATGTGTCTTACTACCTTTTTGGACTTCTTTGCTAGTTCGAACTGTTGCCTGGATGGTCATGTTACAGCAAAAAGGTGTTCTGAATAATCTATTAGTTATGTCAAATTTGATCGCAGATGAGAATCGCTTCCAACTCATGTACAATCAAACAGCAGTTGTAATAGTGATGACACAAATTCTACTACCTTTTATGGTTTTACCTCTCTATAGCGTAATGAAAACTATTTCACCAACATATATGAGAGCAGCTTTAAATCTTGGAGCTTCTCCGATGCATGCATTTTATAAAATTTATATGCCAAATTCAGTTCCAGGAGTTAGTGCAGGGTGTTTGCTTGTATTTATAATTGCCATTGGATACTACATCACACCTGAACTTGTAGGTGGTAAGGATGGACAAATGGTGGGAAACTGGATTGCTTATCATTTAAAAACTACATTGAATTGGGGACTTTGTGCTTCATTGGGAGCTATACTTTTAGCAATGATGACTGTCTTGTATTGGGCTTATAATAAAATAGTAGGAATAGAAAATATTAAATTAGGATAATTATGGCTTTACCCGCATACGCAACAACTGGACAAAAAGTAGGATACTATTCTTTTTTAACTTATTGTGGTTTTGTTTTTTTCTTTTTAATTGCGCCAATTTTTATAATTCTTCCACTTTCATTTAGTGCTTCGCCATTTTTTGAGTTTACTAGAGAATTTATGAATTTTGAGCCAGAAGCATGGTCTCTTAGATGGTATAGACAGATGGTTGGCATTAGTAGCATAGGAGATACAACAGTTGTTACTGATAAATGGATGATGGGAACTAGAAATAGTTTTTTTGTTGGAATTGTTGCTACACTTCTTGCAACTGCCCTTGGTACTGTTGCTGCGTTAGGATTAAGTAGACCACACATGCCATTCAAAGCTGTTCTTATGGCAATATTAATTTCACCAATGATTGTACCACTAATCATTACTGCAGCAGGAATGTTTTTCTTTTATTCGAAAATTGGTTTAACCCATACTTATCTAGGATTAATTTTAGCACACACTGCTCTTGGAACACCATTTGTTGTAATCACAGTTACAGCTACTTTAACTGGTTTTGATACCAATTTAATACGAGCATCACAAAGTTTAGGAGCAGATACTATGAGAACTTTTTTTAAAGTTATTATGCCACTAATTCTTCCTGGCGTAATCTCAGGTGGATTATTCGCGTTTATTACTTCTTTTGATGAAGTTGTAATTGTTATGTTCATTGGTAGTGTTGAACAAATAACTATACCAAAACAAATGTGGGCTGGGCTGCGTCAAGAAACCAGTCCAGTTATTTTATGTATGGCAACATGCTTGGTAGCATTATCAATAGCCTTATTAACAACTGTTGAGATGCTGAGAAGAAGATCTGAAAGATTAAGAGGAATTAAACAAAGATAAATTTTATCATTTCAAGATAGACTATTATAAGTTAAAAACCATTTCATTCATGGATATAAAAAAAGTTGTAATTATAGGATCAGGAACAATGGGAAGCGGTATAGCGGCTCATTTATGTAATGCAAATATTCCTGTGACATTGTTAGATTTAAAAACAGAAATTTCAGAGAAAGCGAGGGATAGAATACATAAATCTAGACCTCCATTGTTAATAGATAAGTCAAAGATAAATAATATTAATGTAGGTAATATAAATGATGATTTTGATGTAGTGAAAGATGCTGACTGGATAGTAGAGGCAGTTGTTGAAAGAATTGATATCAAACATAATATTTATGAAAAAATTTTTAAATCAAGAAAAACAGGCGCAATTGTTTCATCCAATACTTCATCAATACCTATAAAAATTTTATCTGAAAAATTAACAGAAGAAGAAAAAAAAGATTTCTGTATTACACACTTCTTTAATCCAGTTCGTTACATGGGGTTATTAGAAATTGTTAAAAATGAAAATAATGACCTTGATAAAATTAATTCATTAAAAAAATTTTGTGAACATGAACTAGGAAAAGGTGCAATTATTTGTAATGATACTCCTGGTTTTTTAGGAAACAGAGTCGGTGTCTTTGCAATGCAAGTAGCAATGACTGAAGCTTTTAAAATGAAACTTTCCATTGAGGAAGCCGATGCAGTTTTTGGTAGACCTATGGGAATTCCAAAAACAGGTGTATTTGGTCTTTATGATTTAATAGGCATAGATTTAATGGCTGATGTATTAAAAAGTTTTATTAAAGAACTTTCTAATAATGATCCTTTCCAATTAGTTGCTAAAGAAATTCCATTAATTACAAAATTAATTCAATCAGGTTATACAGGAAGAAAAGGCAAGGGTGGCTTCTATAGAATGAATAAACAAAATAACCAAAAAGTATTAGAAGCAATTAATCTTGAAACTGGAGATTATTCATCTTCAAAAAAGATTGATCTTGGAATTGAAACTGTAAATTTAAATTTGTTAATTAATAGAAAAGACAAATATGGTGAATATGCCTGGTCAGTAATTTCACAAATAATTAAATATGCATCATCATTAGTTCCTGGAATTACAGATAAATTTAATGACATTGATGAAGCTATGCGTCTTGGTTTTAATTGGGCCATGGGTCCATTTGAAATGTTAAAATCAATAGGAGTTAAAAATTTCTTTGATCGTATTGATGGTTTTGAAAATAATAAATTCTTAGAAAATTTGTCAAAATCAAAAGATGAAAATTTTTATGGTGAAAGACAGCTATATACAAGCATTGAAACTTTAGGAAAAATTAAACCTAAAGCAATTAAAGTAGATAAAAATAAGTCTGCAGAAATTTATAGATTTAAAGATTTTAATATTGTTGAGTTTACAACAAAAGCTTGTGCTTTAGACTATGACTCTATGGATGCATTAAAAAATGCAACCGACAAACCTTTAATAATTATAAATGAAAGTATGCAATTTTCTGCAGGTGTAAATTTAACTTATACTATGAATTTTGCAAACAAAGGTGATTTTAAATCTATTGAAAAATTTATAAAATATTTTCAAGAAACCTGTAAGCATTTAAAATATTCAGATCATCCTGTTATTTCAGCTCCATCTGGTTTAGTTTTAGGAGGAGGAGAAGAGGTAGCTATCCAATCAAATTTTGTAGTATCGCATACAAATATTGTAATGGGTCTGGTTGAAACTGGAGTAGGCCTTGTACCAGCTGGAGGAGGGTGCAAGGAAGTACTATGGAGATGGTCTCAAACTCCTGAAGCAAAAAAAGATCCTGATTTTGCTCCTTTAAAAGTATTTAATATTATTGGTTATGGAACTACAGCAACTTCAACTGTTGAGGCTGAACCACTAAAATTTTTAAGACCAGAAGATAAAAAAGTTATGAATAGAAACAGTTTGTTTGAAGTTTCAAAAAGATTAATATTAGAAAATAAAGATTTTACACCTCCAAAAGAATGTTCGTTCAATTTATCTGGAAAACCTCTTAAGGAAAAAATGATAAAAGTTTTAGAGAAATTATATAACGATAAAATTATACTAGATCATGGTATGAAGGTTGGTTCAGAACTAGCAAATGTTTTAAGTGGAGGAGATACAACAATAAACCAAACTCTTTCAGAAGACGAATTATACAAATTAGAACTAGAGTCTTTTATGAGATTAATAGAAACAAAAGAAACTCAAGAAAGAATTAAACATACTTTAAATACAGGTAAACTTTTAGTAAATTAGAATGACCCACTTGTCTGACCAACAGATAAAATTCTATAATGAAAAAGGTTATGTTGCTCCAATCGATGTACTTTCAATTCAAGAAGCTAATGAAATTAGAGAAGAAATAGAAACTATTGAAAAACAATGGCCAAATGCTCTTGAGGGTTTAGGACGTAATTACGTACATATGATCTCTCCTGTCTTTAATAATGTATGTATTAATAATAAAATTCTAGATGCCGTTGAAAGTGTTATTGGTAAAAATATTCTTATTTGTGGAACAACACTTTTTATTAAAAATGCCAATGAAAAAGGGTTTGTGAGTTTTCATCAGGATGCAAAATATATAGGTCTTGAACCTCATAATTGGGTAACAGCCTGGATAGCAGTAACAAATTCGAATGAAGAAAATGGATGTATGCGAATGTGGCCAGGATCTCATAAGGAAGATTTAAAAAATCACGAACAAAAATTTGATGAGAATAATTTACTTACAAGAGGACAAACAATTGCAAATGTTCCAATAGAAGAAACAGAACCTATAGTTTTAAAAGCAGGTCAAATGTCATTACATCATCCAACTGTAATTCATGGCTCAGGTTTAAATAGAAGTAATGATAGAAGAATAGGATTTGTAGTTCAAAGTTATATCGGAAGTAATGTAGATCAAGTACTTGGAAAAATATATGTTCAAAAAGCAAGAGGAGAAGATACTCACAAATTTCACGAATATTCTAATGTCCCCAAAGGACTTATGGTAAAAGATGACATAATAACGTGGAATAAGGCAAAGGACGAACTATCAAAAATATTTTATAGTGGAGCAACCAAAAAAGGAAAGTATTAATATTATGAATTGCTCAATTTCATCTATTTATTATTGTCCAGTTAAAACTTTATCATTTCAAAGTATTGAAAGTTGTAATGTGAAAAAAGAACTAGGAATGATTAATGATAGGATATTTGCATTTTCTAGAGGTGTTGATTTAGAAAAAGCAAATTCTATGGAAGCTAATCCCAATGATAGAAAATTAATTAATTTATTAACTTTAAAAAATTCTCCAGCATTAAATAAATATAATTTTACTTATAAAGAAGGAAAACTTAGTTTAAATCTTAAAGAAAAGGAAATAATTTCAATATCACCAGATAATAATAAAGAAAGAATTAAACTTTCAGAAAAATTAATTGAATTAGAAAGTTCTTTAGCAAAACCTATTTTTCTTTTAAAAAATACTGAATTTCCATTTTTTGACACTACTCATTCTAATAATATTTTTAATTCAATATCATTAATAAACTTAAATACTGTTAGAGATTTTGAAAAAAAAATTAATGAAAAAGTTGAGTTTGAAAGATTTAGGGGTAATTTTTATTTTGAGGGACTAGATGCTGGAGAAGAAAGAAATTGGATAGGCAAAGTTATAAAAATTAATAACGTTTCTTTTAAAGTTGAAAAAAACATTCCAAGATGTGTAGCTATAAATTTAAAACCAAAAACTGATGATAATTCTTTAAATTTACTTCAATCTCTAAAAAAAACTTATAATCATTTTGATATGGGAATTTATTTAAGTGTTTTAGAAGATGGTAAAATCAATGTTGGTGATAAAATTCAATTACCCCAATAATTATTTTTAATTTTTTAGTCAACCTCTGATTGTAAAAATAATTTTCTGTATACAAATAACCATTTTTTTAGTTAAATTATTTAAAATAAATTAAATAGAGAGGGAAATAAACTATGAGTAGATTATTTAAATCTTTTACTGTTCTTTTTGTTATTCTTTTTAGTGTTTCTTCAGTGAGTGCTGCAACACTAACTCAAAGATTGGCAGATGGACATAAATTAAGACTAGGATTTGGTACAGCTGTGCCGTGGGCTTATGCTGGAGATAATGGCGAAGCACTAGGATTTGTTAACATGATTGCTTTAACAGTTCTAGAAGAAATGGGAATTACTGAGCATGAAACTAAAGTTTTTGAATGGTCTGGATTAATTCCTGGAATTAATGCCAATAGATCAGACATGATAACTGGTGGTATGTATATTTTAAAAAGTAGATGTGCAAACATAAACTTTTCGGATCCTATAGGAGTTTTTGGTGACGCTATGCTAGTTCCTAAAGGTAACCCAAAAAATATTAATAATTACCAAGATGTTATTGATACAGGTGCAACATTAGTTACAGGCGCTGGTTTCAATACTGTTGAAGCAGCTAAAAAATTTGGTGTTCCAGATAGCCAGATGTTGTTAGTTGAAGGTGAAGTTGGAATATTAGCTGCAATGAAAGCAGGTAGAGCTGATGCTGCTGTTCAAACTTTCTTTGGTGCAAAAGAGCATGAAGAAAAAACAGGTGGTGCATTTGAAGTTACTGATCCTAAATTAATGCCTAAAGAAACTGTAAACGTAGTAGGTATTGGTTTTAGAAAAAGTGACGAAGAGTTCAGACAAGCTTTTAATGCTGCTTTAGCTAAAGTTATGGCTAATCCAGCTACAATGTTAGAGAGAGCTGGTAAGTATGGGTATGATAAAGCTCAATTACCTCCTCCTGATATGACTACAGAGTGGGCTTGCTCAACTAAATAGTATAAATACATTTATTTAATCAGGCGACTAAAAAAAAGTCGCCTGATTTTTTTCAATTTACTTAAAGGTTTACAGTGAGTTATTTTGCATTTTTAGCCGAACATGGACCTACACTTTTGTTAGGTACAGTTACTACAATTAAAGTTTTAGTTTGTTCAACTATTCTTTATGTAATTATATCAATGATATTTGGCTTAATGCGTTTATCTAAAAATCCTGCAATCCAAGGAATAGCAACAGTATACATTGAATTTTTTAGAGGTACATCTTTGCTAGTTCAATTATTTTGGGTTTATTATGTATTACCTTTTTTTGGTCTTTCTCTAGAAGCTTTTGTTGCAGGTGTAGTTGCTTTAGGAATGAATTTTGGAGCATATGGTGCAGAAATAGTGAGAGCAGGAATACTTGCAGTACCGAAAGGTCAATGGGAAGCAGCTCATGCACTTAATTTTAGCCCTGCAAAAAGAATTAAAAGAATTATTATTCCACAAATATTTCCAATTATTTTGCCACCAGCTGCAAATTTAACAGTGGAACTTTTAAAAGCTACTGCTCTCGTAGCTCTTGTTACAGTTGTTGATTTAACTTTTGAAGCAAAACAAATTAATTCTATTACTTGGCTTTCCGCACAGTGTTTTGGTACAGCCTTATTAATTTATTATATTATGGCAAGATTTGCTCTTGTTCCTTTTTTAAGATGGCTAGAAGTAGTAGCAGCTAGAAAGGTTGGAAGGTAAGAGGTATTACATATGGAAATGGGATTTAGATGGGACTTTGCTTATGAAATTTTACCACAAATGTTATGGGCAACTTTAAACACTATAATCGCTGCAGGAGTGGGTTATGCAATAGCTTTAGTTGTTGGATTATTTTTTTTACTTGGCCAAAGAACTCCTTCTAAAATTGTAAATGTAATTAATAGAGAATTAGTAGAATTTATCCGTTCAACACCACTTTTAATTCAATTATTTTTTGTTTACTTTGTACTACCTCAATTTGGCATAAAATTATCAGCATGGTTATGTGGAATGATTACAATTGGTTTACATTTTGGAACTTATCTATCAGAAGTTTATCGTGGTGCACTAGAAGGTGTATCCAAAACTCAATGGGAAGCATGTAGAGCTTTAAATTTCTCAACCGTTTATACATATAGAAGAATTGTTTTGCCTCAAGCTTTTCCAATCGCAATACCAGGAATGGGAAATTATTTAGTGGGTATTTTTAAAGATACTCCTCTTTTATCAACAATAGGTGTTGCAGAGTTATTTCATGCCGCAACAGCTGTAGGTGGCTATAATTATAGATATTTGGAACCTTACACAATGGTTGGTATAATATTTTTAACACTTTCTATTCCAGCTGCTATGTGGGTTAGAAATTTAGAAAAACGAGTTAATGTAGCTCAAGGAAAAGTAAAATAATAATGGATAAAAATTCTCAGGAAATAATTGTTAAATTTGACGAAGTTACAAAACAATATGGAGATCTTGTAGTTTTAGATAAGCTAAATTTGAATATTAAAAAAAATGAAATGGTTTCAATTATTGGTCCTTCAGGTTCTGGAAAAACAACTGTTCTAAGAGTATTGATGACTTTAGAAAAAATTAACGGCGGGGTTATTCATTTGGATGGAGAACCACTTACGCATATGGATACAAATGGCACATTAGTAGAAGCTAACGAAAAATATTTGAGAGATAGACGTTCAAAAATTGGTATGGTATTTCAACAATTCAATTTATTTCCACATATGACAGCCCTTCAAAACTGTATAGAAGCTCCAGTAGAGGTTTTAGGAATGAAAAAAGAAGAAGCAGAAGAAAGAGCACTTGAGCTTTTAGAATTAGTAGGATTAACAGATAAAAAAGATCAACATCCTTCAAGATTATCAGGAGGCCAACAACAACGTGTTGCAATAGCAAGAGCTTTAGCAATGAGACCAAAAGTAATGTTATTAGATGAAATAACTTCAGCTTTAGATCCAGAGGTGGTTGGAGAAGTTTTAAATGTTATAAGATCCTTAAATAAAGAACATAGTTTGACTATGATTATGGTTACACACCAAATGGGATTTGCTAGAGAAATTTCAGATAGAGTATGTTTTTTTAATGAAGGAAAAATTTTTGAACAAGGACCACCAGAACAATTATTTGGAGATCCTAAAAACGAAAGAACAAAACAATTTCTTCATGCTGTACTTGATGCTAACTAGAAACTATGTATAAATTTTAAATAAATATATTTTGAAAAAAAATAAAAAAACAATTCAACCAGTGCTTGGAACAAAAGTTCCAAGATTTGCAGGACCTTCTACATTTGCAAGGTTACCTGAATTAAGAGATGTTGAAAGTTGTGATGTTGCAATTGTTGGAATACCTTTTGATGCTGGAACTAGCTACAGACCCGGTGCAAGATTTGGTCCACAAAGTATAAGACAAGCCTCAAGACACTTAAGAACAAACTATCACCCTGACTATGATAGCGAACCTTTTGTTGAACAACAAGTGGCTGATGCTGGTGATATTGCATGTAATCCATTTAATATTAATGAAGCAATAAAACAAATTGAAATTGGAGCAACTGAACTGCTAAATAAAGTAAATGGAATAATAAGTATGGGAGGAGACCACACAATTGCTTTTCCTCTTTTAAAAGCTGTAAACAAAATAAACAAAGGACCAGTAGCACTTGTTCATTTTGATGCACATTTAGATACGTGGGATACTTATTTTGGAGCACCGTATACACATGGAACACCATTTAGAAGAGCAAGAGAAGAAAATTTATTTTTAGATAATGCTTCTATGCATGTTGGTATAAGAGGTCCACTTTACAGCAGAAATGACTTAAAAAATGATGCAAGTTTTGGATTTAAAATAATTCATTGTGACGAATTCCAATCTCAAGGAACAGATAAAATTGCTAAAAGAATAAGAGACAGGGTAGGAGATAATCCATTATATTTATCTATAGATATAGATGTTTTAGATCCAGCTTTTGCTCCTGGAACTGGAACGCCAGAAATAGCAGGCATGACTACAAGAGAAATGGTAAATGTTTTAAGAGGGCTTTCAGGTCTAAATTTAATTTCAGCCGACGTAGTTGAAGTTTCGCCAGCATATGATCATGCTGAAGTAACATCTTTAGCTGCTGCGACCATTGTTTATGAATTAACAAATCTATTTGCAAAAAAAAAACTATAGGCTAGATTTCAAAAATGTTAGATAGAAAAAACTTTTATATCGATGGAAAATGGGTCTCACCAAAAGAGCCAAGAAATCATAAAGTAATTGATCCATCAAATGAAGAAATTTGTGCAGAAATATCTCTTGGAGGAAAAAAAGATGTAGATAAAGCAGTTAGTGCTGCAAAAAAGGCTTTTGAAACTTGGGCTTTCTCAAAAAAAGAAGAAAGATTAGATTTATTAGAAAAATTATATGTAGTTTATAAAAAACGTTGGGCAGAAATGGCAAAACTCATATCACTTGAAATGGGAGCGCCTATGAAATTTTCAACAGAAATGCAAGCTGCAACGGGAGCTAGCCATATAAAATCTTTTAAAAATATTTTAAAAGATTTTAAATTTGAAAAAGATTTAGGAGAAGAAAAAAATAATCAAAAATTACTTTATGAACCAAAAGGAGTATGTGCTTTAATTACACCTTGGAATTGGCCAATCAATCAAGTTAATTTAAAAGTAATTCCAGCATTAGCATCTGCTTGTACTGTAGTATTAAAACCTTCTGAGATTGCACCACTGTCATCAATGTTACTTGCAGAAATGATAGATGAGGTAAAATTTCCTCCTGGAGTTTTTAATTTAGTTAATGGAGATGGAGAAACAACTGGAGATGCATTAACAAGCCATCCTGACGTAAATATGATATCATTTACTGGCTCTACTAGGGCTGGTGCACTAATTTCTCAAAATGCTGCTAAAGATTTTAAAAGAATTAGTTTAGAACTTGGAGGAAAGGGTGCAAATATAATCTTTAAAGATGCTGACTCTGAAGCTGTAGCAAGAGGAGTTTTAAGATGTTTTAGAAACTCGGGACAATCATGCAATGCGCCGACAAGAATGCTTGTTGAAAAATCAATTTATAATGAAACTGTAGAAAAGGTAAAAGAGTTAGCAAATAATACTAAAGTAGATTTACCAGAAAAGGAAGGCGACCATATAGGACCAGTAGTTTCAGAAGTACAATATAATAAAATTCAAAATTTAATTCAAAAAGGAATAGACGAAGGAGCAAAGTTAATTGCTGGTGGAACAGGAAAACCTAAAGGTTTTGAAAAAGGATATTATGTAAAACCAACAGTTTTTGCTGACGTGAATAATCAAATGGAAATTGCAAGAACTGAAATTTTTGGTCCAGTGTTATCTATAATTCCTTTTGAAAATGAAGAAGAGGCTATTTCAATAGCTAACGATACTCCTTATGGCCTAACAAATTATATTCAAACTCAAGACAAAGAAAAAGTTAAAAGAGTTGCAAGAAAACTTAGATCAGGAATGGTAGATGTAAATGGTGTTGGTATAGCAGTTGCCTCTCCTTTTGGTGGTTATAAACATTCTGGAATTGGACGAGAAGCTGGAACAGAAGGGCTGATAGAGTTTTTGGAAGTAAAAACAGTTGGTGGCTGGAATTAAATTTTAAATTTGATTTAATCGATCAAATTGGGTTTTATAAATCATAAAATTGGCCGTTTTTAACTCACCCGTAATAAACGCTTGAAATTAATATCATAAAATTTACCGTTGTCTAAGTAGAAAACATGGAAGGAGGAAGATATGAGTAGATCTTCTAAATTATATAATAAAGATTTAGCTCCAACTCCAAGTTCGGAGAAAAAATGGGGATGGTTCGAAATCTTTAACGTATGGGCTAACGATGTTCAAAGTTTATTTGGATATACTTTGGCGGCATCATTATTTATAGCTTCTGGCTTAAATGGCTGGGCTGTATTTCTTGCATTAATACTAGCAGGATTTTTTATAATGTGGCTTGTTAACCTATCAGGAAAACCAAGTGTTAAACATGGTATTCCATATCCAGTATTTGCGCGTGTAAGTATGGGTGTATTTGGTGCAAACTTTCCAGCAATGGCAAGGGGTCTTGTTGCTATGTTCTGGTATGGTGCTCAAACTTATGCAGCTTCAACAGCAGTAGCACTTTTAATTACGGGTTTAACAGGAATACAGGGCGAACCTGTATTACTTGGAATGTCAGGAGTAATGTGGATATCATTTATTTTTGTTTCACTTTTCCAAGTTTATCTGTTTTGGCAGGGAATTGATCTTGTTAGAAGATTTTTAAACTTTGCTGGACCAGCAGTCTATATTGTGATGATTGTTTTAATGATAGCAATTTGGGCTAAAGCTGGTGGCGGATTATTATCAGAAGTTGGAGAAATATTTTCAGGTGGTGAACGTTCAGGTGGATTTGAAGGCTTAGGTTCATTTGGAGCTTTCCTAGCTGTATTCTCAATTATGGTAGGATATTTCGCTGCAGTAGTTATTAACTTTGGTGACTTTGCTAGATTTGTTAAAAATGAAGATGAAATGAAAAAAGGTAACCTATGGGGATTAGTAGGAAACGTAATTTTCTTTTCTTTCATAACTTTAATGATCACTGGTGGTACAATTGCAATATTTGGAGAGTACATTGCTCAACCAACAGAAATGGTTGCTAAAGTAGATAATTTACTTTTAACATTAATTGCAGCTTTTGCATTTTTTGCGGCGACAGTTGGTATAAATATGGTAGCTAATTTTATACCTCCAGCGTATGACCTTGCAAACTTAATGCCAGATAAAATAAATTTCAGAACAGGTGGTTTAATCACTGCTATTTTTGGATTTGTAATTGGTGGTATGTGGGTTGCTGTTATTACACAAATGGGAATGTTTCCATTTGTAAATACGTTAGGAGCAATTTTAGCGCCAGTATTTGGAATAATGATTGTTGATTATTATGTAATCAAAAATCAAAAACTTGATGTAGATGATTTATTTTCCGACAAAGCAAGTGGAAAATATCATTACAACGGCGGATTCAATGGAAAAGCAATGTTAGCTTGGGTAATCTCAGGTTATGTTGCAGTTGGATCTGTTTGGCCAAATATATTATTTGCAGGTTTAGATGATTTCTTCGCTAATTTAGGTGGCGGAGGAGGATATGCATGGATGATCGGAGCAGCTTTAGGCGCTATCATTCATATGGCAATATCTGGAAGAGGCAAATAAACAGTTTAAATTTAAAAGCTCGCCGAGTGTTGTGCGCGGCGGGCTTTAATATTTCAAAGTAATATTTTCTTTATCTAAATTTTCAATAACTAAATTGTTACCTGATCCTTTTCTATCAACTACTAGAAAATTCATATCTTCAGTAGATATTAATGGGAAATGCCAAGTTCCAGGATTGTAATTTACTCCAATTCCAGGAGGGATTATAAAAGCTTCAATTTTATTTAAATCTAGCTTTTCTTCTTTAGGAGCGACAAATACTAAAAAAGTAGTTTCTTTCATTGGTATGAATGCCTGACTTCCTAAAGGATGTTTTTCCATCATATCGATTTTCATTGGGAAATTTCTTTTTAAAGCAGAAAAGATGCTAATTGTAGTTTCACCATTATCACTAGAAGTATTTAAATTAGCTATACCATCATATCTTTTTGCATATCCATTGTTTATTTCTAAAGGCTTTATATCTTTAGTTGAAATCATATCTCCATATTTAGCAAAGTTTTTTTTTGTAATTGGAATAGGTATTATTATTTTTTCAGTCATTCAGCTTTTCCAAAGGCTCTTATTCTAGAAATTCCACCATCAGGGAAAATATTAATTCTAATATAATTTATTTTTTTATTTTTCATTATTTTATTATTAAAGTTATGTTTTTTATGTGCATAGAGTTTAATTTTGTTAAGAAGATAGGCCCATCTTTTTGATTTATTAACAATGTTTTTTTCTGAAATTTTATTAGGAATGTAAGCTGCTTGCACTGAGCATTTGTCTGGATAATTTCCTTTAAAATGATGAGTATCTAATTGAATTTTGTTAATTTTACCTGGTGATGAACATTTTACTATTATCCAGTCGAAATTTTTTCCTCTGCTTCTTCTAGTTTCCCATCCATCACCCATGTTTTTTCCAACACCTGGAGCAAGTATATTTTCTGCTCTTCCAAAATGTTCGTTATTACAAGCAATTGGTACTGCGCCATTTACAACAGATGTTAAATTTTGAATTTTATTACTAGTTTTATTTTTAGTTTTCATAAAACCATAAACTCTCAACCTTGCCACTCCTCCATCAGGAAAAATGTTTAATTTTATATGAGTAAAATAATTTTTATTTTTTACTTTAAAAAAATGATGGCTATTTGCTTTAGTTCTACTTTTTTTAATAATGTTTATCCATTTAGTTTTTTTATCAGGTATTTTTTTTTTACTAATACAAGCTTGTAATGAAATTTGATCAGGATGATTTCCAGAAAAGTATGATGTATCAACATCTACTTTTTTAATAACACCTGATTTTCCAAATTTTAAAATTAGATAGTCATATCCTTTTGTTCTTTTTCTTCTAGTTTCCCATCCATCCATCCATTTACCATGTTTATCAAATACTCCTTCTTTAAATACAGGAGGCCAAGGGTTAATAATTCTTTTAGCAGGTGCAAAAAATTCGTCAGTTTTATAAACAACTTTTGAACCCAGTCTTGACTGAGCCAAATCAATTAATCCATTTAAGTAAATAATATTATTTTTTTTCATTTTTTTTTAGCTTGGATAATTTTCAATCCAGTGTTTTGCAATATCTATTCTTTTGCAAATCCATACATCATTAAACTTTAGAGTGTAATCTAAGAATTTTTTAAGTGACTGTATTCTTCCTGGTCTTCCAATTAATCTACAATGTAATCCAACAGACATCATTTTTGGATTAGTTTTACCTTCCTCATATAAAGCATCAAAACTATCTTTTAAATATGTATAAAACTGGTCTCCACTGTTAAAGCCTTGATTCGTAGCAAATCTCATATCATTGTTATCCAAAGTATAAGGAATAATTAATTGTTTTTTATTTTTTTTATATTCCCAATAAGGCAAATCATCACTGTAGGAGTCACTATCGTATAAAAATCCACCATCATCAAATACCAAATCTCTAGTATTTGGACTACATCTTCCTGTGTACCAACCCAAAGGTCTTTTGCCAAAAATTTTTTTTATAGTTTTAATAGCTAACTTCATATCTTTTTTTTCAGTACTTTTTTTTACATTTTGATAATCAATCCATCTCCAACCATGGCAGGCAACTTCATAATTTCCATTCTTTAATGCTTCACATACTTCTGGATTTCTCTCTAACGCCATTGCAACTCCAAAAATTGTTATAGGTATTTTTTTTTCTTGGAATAATTTATGAAGTCTCCAAAACCCTCTTCTTGAACCATATTCGTACATAGACTCCATATTAATATGTCTATCTTTAAATGCTTGTGCTCCTATAATTTCTGATAAAAAAGTTTCAGAATATTTATCTCCATGAAGAATATTATTTTCACCACCCTCTTCATAGTTAAGAACTATTTGTAAAGCAAGTTTTGCATTATTTGGCCAAACCACTTTTGGTTCTTTTGAACCATAACCTATCATATCTCTTGGATATTTTTTTGACATTTATTTAATTTTGTATTGATTTATCTTTAACACCATTCAAGAAATTTAAACATTTCTTAATTTCTTCTAATTTAATAAATTCATCTATTTTATGTGCTTGTTCTATTGATCCTGGCCCACATACTGCAGTACTTATACCTATTTCTTGGAACAGACCAGCTTCTGTTCCAAATGAAACTACTTCTCTTGAATTATCACCTGTTATACTAGAAACAAACTCACATGCTTCAGATTTTTCATCACGATCAAATCCAATTATTTCTCCGATTACTTCTTTTGAAATTTTTGAATCTGGATAAACTTTTTTCATTTCTGGTAAAAGTATTTCATTAACATATTTGTCTAGCTCTGCGTTTAAATATACTGCATCATCTTTAACTACAGGCCTTGTCTCCCACTTAACATGACATTTGTCAGAGATTACATTATGTGCAATCCCTCCAAATATTCCTCCAACAGAAAGTGTAGAGAAGGGAGGGTCAAATATAGAATTTTTTGGAACTCTATCTTTTAGTTTTTCTCTTAGTTCAATAAGTTTATTAACATATCTAGCTGCATACTCTACTGCGCTAACTCCCTTGTGAGGTTGAGAACTATGACCAGCCAAACCTTCAAAATATGTTGTATATTCATAAGCACCTTTATGAGCATCAATAATTTTCATATTTGTAGGTTCACCCACAATACATATTCCCTTTTTAAATCCTCTTTTTTTTAGTTCTTTAATTAATAATGGAGCTCCTATACAAGCTGTCTCTTCATCAAATGTAAATGAAAAATTAATATCTCTATCTAAATTTGATTTTGAAAAAACTGGTGCAAAGGCTAATGCACATGCAATAAAACCTTTCATATCACAAGATCCTCTACCATATAGCTTGTCATCTTTAATTGTAGCTTTAAACGGATCTGTAGACCATCCTTTAGAAACAGGCACTACATCTGTATGACCTGATAAAATTATTGGAACCTTTCCATTGGGTTTTTTTGCCTTTAATGTAGCAAAAAGATTTACTCTTTTTTTTTCATCATCGAATGTTTTAAATGAAGTTGCACCTAGCTTTTTTAAAATATCATCACAATAATTGATTAACGAATTGTTATCCTCTCCAGAAATTGTTTTAAATGATATAAGATCTGACAAAATTTTTATTGAATTATTGTAAAGTTCTTTGTTATTATTTTCTGTACTCATAAATATAATCAATTATATATTAAAAAAATGAAAGAACAAATAACCTACGATATTTTTAATAAAGTAGATATAAGATTAGGCACCGTTATATCTGTAAAGAAAAACGAAAAGGCTCGAAAACCTTCATTAGTTGTGGAAGTGGATTTTGGAAAAGAAATAGGAATTAAACAATCTTCTGCCCAAATTACACATTATTATAATGAAGAAAATTTAAAAGGAAAACAAGTTATAGCTGTTTGTAATTTTCCTGAGAAAAATATAGCAGGAGTTGTTTCTCAAGTTTTGATACTAGGATCGGTAGATTCAGAAGGCAAGGTTACCCTGGTACACCCTTCACAAAAGGCTGATAACGGTCTTCCAATAGCTTAATTAAATGCACCCAGAACTGTTATTATTAATTGGTATTTCATTTTCAATGGGTTTTACTCCTGGCCCAAATAACGCAGTAGCATCTTATTCTGCTTTTAATTTTGGAGTAAGGAAAACAATTCCAATAATTTTAGGAGTAGGTTTGGGGTATACTGTTTTGGTTGTTTTATTAATATTTGCCTTAATTTCAGTTTTTCAAAAATATCCTTATATACAAGAAATAATTAGAATTTTAGGATCAATATTTTTAATTTATTTAGCTTATAAAATTTCTTTTTCAAAAAGTAAATCACAATCAAAAACAGAAAATCCTGTTAAATTTTATGAAACATTTTTTTTTCAATTTATAAACCCAAAAGGAGTAATGGCAGCGATTACTTTAATTTCGAAATTTGTATCACAAGAAAATTATATTAGTTCTTCAATTTCAGTAATTGTGGTTTGTTCAGTTACTGCTTTTTTAAGTATAACAAGTTGGGCTTTATTAGGTAAATTTTTAAGAAAATTCGCGACAAATAATGAATTCATTAAAAGGTTTAATTATGCTATGTCCATCCTACTTGTTGGATGTGTAGCAAGTTTTTATATATAAATTATGAAACCTGGAAATAAAAATTCATTTAAATCTTTAAAATCAATAAAGATAAATAACAAAAACTATAAATATTTTTCTTTAGTAGAAGCTGAAAAAAATGGTTTAAAAGGAATTTCAAATTTACCAAAATCATTAAAAGTTTTATTAGAAAACCTACTTAGATATGAAGATGATTTGTCAGTTACTAAAGATCAAATAGAAGCAATTCAAAAGTGGTTAAAAGAAAAAAAATCAAATACAGAAATAGCTTACAGACCTGCAAGAGTTTTATTACAAGACTATACTGGAATACCCGCGGTAGCAGATTTGGCAGCAATGCGAGAAGCTGTTAAAAAGAAAAATAAAGATCCAAATACTATCAATCCTCTTTCTGCTGTTGATTTAGTTATAGACCATTCCGTACAGGTTGATCAGTCCGCAAAGCCAGATTCATTTGAAAAAAATGTTGATATAGAATTTAAAAGAAATGGTGAAAGATATTCTTTTTTAAAGTGGGGACAGCAAGCTTTTAATAATTTTAGAATAGTTCCACCGGGCACTGGTATATGTCATCAAGTAAATTTAGAGTATCTATCAAAAGTTGTTTGGTCTGAAAAATATAAAGAAGATGAATATTTATTTCCTGATACTTTAGTTGGAACAGATAGTCATACAACAATGGTAAATGGATTATCTGTACTTGGCTGGGGAGTTGGCGGAATAGAGGCTGAAGCTGGAATGCTTGGACAGCCAATTTCAATGTTAGTTCCTGAAGTTATAGGTTTTGAAGTAAAAAATAAAATGCCAGAAGGTACTACTGCCACTGATTTAGTTTTGACGGTTGTAAAAATTTTAAGAGACAAAGGTGTTGTTGGAAAGTTTGTAGAATTTTACGGAGATGGATTAAAAAATTTAACCCTTGCTGATAGAGCAACTATCGCAAATATGGCTCCAGAATATGGAGCTACTTGTGGATTTTTTCCAATTGATGATGAAACTTTAAAATATCTAAGATTTTCAGGAAGAGATGAAAAAACAGTTAATATTGTAGAAAAATATGCAAAAGAGCAAGGATTGTGGGCAAGTGAAAACATTGAATTTACAGATAGGGTCTCACTAGATATGTCTTCAGTTGTTCCAACAATATCTGGACCAAAAAGACCACAAGATAAAGTTTTATTAAATGAAGCATCATCAGAATTTAAAAAAGTATTTTTAAATATTACAGAAAGAAAACAAAAACACATTTCAAAAATTAATGGAACTGATTTTGAAATTAAAGATGGTTCTATATTAATAGCTGCAATAACATCTTGCACAAATACTTCTAATCCAAATGTTTTAATTGGAGCAGGTTTATTAGCAAAAAAAGCTGTAGAATTAGGATTAAAAACAAAACCTTGGGTAAAAACCTCATTAGCACCAGGATCAAAAGTAGTAACTGATTATTTAGAAAAAGCAGGTCTAAATAAATACCTAGATGAATTAGGATTCAATTTAGTTGGTTATGGATGCACAACATGCATTGGAAACTCAGGTCCATTACCTGATAATATTGTAGAAGCAATCGAAAAAGAAAATATATATGCTGTATCAGTTTTATCTGGTAATAGGAATTTTGAAGGCCGTATATCTCCACACATAAAAGCGAATTATTTAGCATCACCCCCACTTGTTGTTGCTTACGCTTTAGCTGGTCATATGGAAGTAGATTTATACAAAGATCCTTTAGGAAAAGATAAAAATAATAAAGATATTTTTTTAAAAGATATTTGGCCTTCAAATAAAGAAATAGAAGACACTTTAAGAGAGTCATTAAATGCAAAAATGTTTGTTGAAAGATATGCCAATGTTTCTGAAGGACCAGTTCAATGGCAAAAAATTAAAACTAAAAAAAGTAGCATTTATAATTGGGATGAGGGATCAACTTATGTAAAAAGACCACCATTTTTTGATAATATGCCTGATGAGCCAGAGGGATTTAAACAAATTAAAAATGCAAGACCATTATTGATTTTAGGAGATATGATAACTACAGACCATATTTCTCCAGCAGGATCTATCCAAAAAGAAAGTCCTACTGGTGAATATTTTATGGAACATCAAATTTTGCCAAAAGATTATAATTCATATGGGTCAAGAAGGGGAAATCACGAAGTTATGATGAGAGGCACATTTGCCAATATAAGAATAAGAAATGAGATAGCGCCTGGCACCGAAGGTGGTTTTACAAAGTTATTTCCAGAAGGAAAAGTAGTGACAGTTTATGATGCTGTAATGGAGTACAAAAAAAGAGGAACCGATTTGGTGGTAATAGGTGGTAAAGAATATGGAACTGGTTCATCTAGAGATTGGGCTGCAAAAGGTACAAAATTATTAGGTATTAAAACAGTTATAGCTGAAAGTTTTGAAAGAATTCATCGGTCTAATCTTATTGGAATGGGAATATTACCTTTACAATTCGTAGATGGAATGAATAGATCAAATTTAAAACTAAAAGGATCTGAGCTCATCAGCGTATTAAATATAGAAAAAGGCCTATCTCCTTTAGATAAAGTAGAAATAGAAATAAAATACATATCTGGTGATATAAAGAAAATCAAAACATTGTGCAGAATAGATACAAAAAATGAGTTAGAATACTATAAAAATGGTGGGATTCTGCAATACGTTTTAAGAAATATGATTTAATATGGATGAAGATATATCAATAATAAACGCTAATACAAGACAAGAAAAAATTAAAAATTTTTTCATAAAAAATAAAAAATCTTTAATTACAATTTTATCATCAATTATACTTATTATTTTTGCTTATTTTACTTTTGGCGAAGTACAAGATAGAAAAATAAAAAGTTTAGCGGAAAAATATAATAGTATTTCAATAAATTTTAATTCCTCAAATAAAATGGATTTTAAAAACGATTTAGTTGAAATAATTAATGAAAAAAACTCAACTTATTCTCCTTTGGCATTATATTTTATATTAGATAATGATATCCAATCATCCAATGAGGAAATTAACAAATTTTTTGATATAATAATTAAAGAAGTTAATCTTGATCAGGAAATAAAAAATTTAATTATTTATAAAAAAGGTTTATTCAATTCAAACTTTGAGACTGAAAATAATTTAATAAAAATATTAAATCCTATTATTAATTCTGAAAGTGTTTGGAAATCGCATGCTTTATATTTATTAGCAGAGTATTTTTTTGACAAAAATCAAAAACAAAAAGCTAGAGAGTTTTATAATCAAATTTTAGATTATAATAAAAGTAATGAGAATATATTAGTAGAAACCCGAAAGAGACTTAGTAGAGACTTCAGTGAATAAAATATTTAATCTATTTATTTTTTTTTTATTTATTTCAAATTGTTCTTTAGATACAAAAACTGGCTTATGGTCACAATCGGAAAAATTGAAATCAGACAAAGAAATTGTTGAAAAAAAATTATTTGAAGATAATGAAATTTATGAAAAAGAATTTAATCCAGAATTAAAAATAAGATTAAAAAATAATTTTAAAAATAATAGCTTTGTAAATAATTTATCCAACAACAATGGTGTTATTAATTTTAATGGAAAATTGTCAAAAATTTCTAAATATAGATTTTCAAAAATTAGACAGTTTGATTATTACCAACCAGAATTATTAATTACAAAAAAAAATACTTTAATTTTCTTTGATGACAAAGGCGCGATTTTAAATTTTTCAAACAACAATAAATTAATTTGGAAAAATAATATTTATTCGAAAACTGAAAAAAAACAAAACCCAATATTATATTTTGCATCTAATGATCAAACTGTAGTAGTTGCAGACACTATAGCAAAATTCTATGCAATTGATATTAATACTGGAAAATTATTATGGAGCAAAAATAGTCTTGCTCCATTTAACTCTCAAGTAAAAATATTTAATGATAAATTTTTTGTTATAGATTTTGAAAATACTTTAAGATGTTATTCTATCAAAGATGGAAATGAAATTTGGAGTTTTAGTTCAGAAAAATCTTTTATCAAATCTCAGCAAAAACTCTCATTTATAATTAATGATAATAAGTTAGTTTTTATCAATACTTTAGGAGATATAAGTTCAATAGATATCAATACAGGAAATTTAGTTTGGCAAACACCAACTCAAAGTAGTGCCATATATGAAAATTATTTTTCACTTAAAAATTCAGATTTAATTGCAGAAAATAAAATAATATATTTTTCAAATAACAAAAATGAATTTTTTGCAATTGATGAAAGAAATGGAGTAATTAAATGGAAACAGAACTTAAATTCAAATTTAAGACCTACCTTTGCTGATGGATTAGTTTTCACTGTTACAATAGAAGGTTACCTTGTAGCAATTGACTCAAGAAACGGAAATATTGTAAGGATGACAAATGTATTAAACATTATTAAAAATTATAAGAAAAAAAAAATTAAGCCAGAAGGATTTATTATTGCTAATGACAAAATATATTTGAGTTTAAATAATGGAAGATTAATAATTATTGAAATTTTAAATGGTAAACCAATAGATACAAAAAAGATTGATAACCAAAAAATTTCAAGACCTTATATTTTAAATAACGATATGTTTATCGTTAGAGATAATGCTATTTTAAAACTGAATTAAAAATGTTGCTTAAGATTCTTTCAAAATTAGGAAGAAAAAAAACTGTATTAGACAGAGGTCCGTCACACCCAAAATTTAATGAAGCAAAACCATGGCTAAATAGATATTATGTTTTATTTAGACATCGCCCAAAATGGTTTCCATTTAATATTATAATTCATGAAATGCTTGATGATGATCATGGAGAAGGTGTTCATAATCATCTTTGTCCATACATAACTATAATAATTAGAGACGGTTATTGGGAAACAACAAGATCTGGAAAATATTGGAGAGCTCCAGGCTATATTGGTTTTAGGTCTGCTAATAATTTTCATAGAGTCGATTTAAAGCCAGGAACAAAACCTATGACAATATTTATTCCTGGTCCGTTTGGGTTAAGAAAAGGTTCTAGATCAGAATATGGAATTGATTTTAAAACTAAAATTAAATGAAAGGATTATAAGCCCATTGTAATATAGCCTGTCTTTGCCTTCTTCTACAGCTAAGATCATTTTTTTCACAATTTTTTTTAATTGCCAAAACATGTCTTTTAAAATTTTTCCATCTTTTAATTTGTATTTCATCCATATGTGGAATTCTTCTTCCATTGCAAAATCTGCAATACCATTGAAACCATCCCAGTGGATCTTCTTTGAAAATCCATCCTTTATCAATCCAATGTTCTCTTGATAAGCCTGATTTAACTTTAAATCGATTTATATTTACATCAAAATTTTTACATAGTTTTGCATTTTTAAACCATGATGATGGAAATTCTTTTATTTTAGATCCAAAATAAGAACCTCCAAACACTCCAAGTTCTAGCATTTTTTTCGGCGTTAATTCTGGTTTAAAGATTTTATAACAATCTATATTTGTTAATTTTTTTTTATATATTTTTTTCATTTATTTTAAAAATTTTTATTCTGCTAATAACTTTTGGTACAATTGTTCATCTGCATCTCCTTCACAACCAAACAAGAGTACATTAGAGCTTTTATTTAAATTAATTTTTTCTCTTATTTCGTTGTCATTACTTAATCCAACTAGGCTAGTAATTCCTGGCGTAGAGCATTCTCCACCTATAATTTTTTCATCACTAAAATATTTATTTGCAAGGTTTTTTACTGTTTTTGAGATGTAATCATCTGAAACAGTTACACAGAAATGTACCGAGTCTTTTAATATTTGCCAAGGGACCAAAGATACTTCCCCACAAGACATTCCTCCCATTATACTTTCTTTTTCAATAGAAATTTTTTCAATTTTGCCTGCTTTAATACTTTCTAAAACACATGCTGCACTATCTGGTTCTACTATAATTATTTTAGGAACATAATCTAAATATCTGGCAATTCCAGCAATCATAGCAGCTGCCATTCCACCTACTCCAGCTTGCAAGATAACATGAGAAATTTTTTCATTTTTAATCTGTTCAGAAATTTCTTTCATCATTACTGAATAACCAGCCATAGTTAATTTTGGCACCAATTTATAATCTTCCCAAGCAACATCTTGGACTATTTGCCAGCCATTTTTATTTGATTCTTGAATACATTCATTCAAAGAATGTTCATAATTTCCTTTAACCCTTATAACATCCGCACCAAAACTTCTCATAACTTTAGCTCTTGATTCACTAACAAATTCACTAATAAAAATTTTACATTCCAAACCATTTTTTTGTGACCCCCATGCCACAGATCTTCCATGATTTCCTGCTGTGGCTGTAGATATAACTTTTTTATCATTTCCTATAATTATTTTTTCAACCGCATATGCACCACCTAATGCTTTAAATGATTTTAAATGAAATCTTTTTGATTCATCTTTATAAAAAATTTTATTAAGTTTTAATTTTTCGTTTAATTTATTTAATGAAATTAGAGGTGTTGGTAAATAACCATTCCAACTTGATATTGTTTTATAAGCTAGATCAATATCTTCGGACGGAAGTATTTGTAAAATTTCTTTTTTATTAAAAGAATTATTTTTATTAACTAAAAAATTTTTGAATTTCCATTGTGACACTTCAGAGTTTAATGACATTATTTAACAATCTAAAGTATTATTTTTTTCCCAACTTGTGACAGGATTTCTTTTGTCAAAACTGTCGTTTCGATCAAAATCCTCTATCTCTTTTCTTTTTAATTTTAAATAACTATTTATTACATCATCACCAAAAGCTTCTCTTAAAATTTTATTTTCATCTAATTCATCAAGAGATTCTTCAATGTCATTTGGTAATTTTTCCAAATTAGGGTAATTCTTATAATCTGTATACATGTTACATGTTAGTGGTTCTCCTGGGTCAGTTTTATTATTTAATCCAAATAATCCTGCCGCGATAACTCCAGCTTGTAAAAGATATGGGTTAGTTGACCCGTCCATTAATCTAAGCTCAAATCTTCCTGCGTCTGGAATTCTAATCATATGAGTTCTATTGTTACCAGTATAAGAAATACTACTTGGTGACCATGATGCACCAGATTTAGTTGCAGGAGCATTTATTCTTCTGTAACTGTTTATTGTTGGATTAAATAAAGAAGACAGGGACCTTGCATTTTTTAGCAAACCACCAACAAAATGATATGCAACTTTACTTAATCCATACCTGTCTCCTTCATCTAAAAATTTATTTTTCTTTCCATTCCAAAGCGATACATGGGCATGACAACCATTACCTGTTAAATTTTCAAATGGTTTAGGCATAAAAGTTGCTCTTAAACCATGCTTTTCTGCCAAGCTTTTAACCATGAATTTGAAAAAAACATGTCTATCTGCTGTAACTAAGCAATCATCATAATCCCAATTCATTTCAAATTGTCCATTAGCGTCTTCATGGTCATTTTGATACGGTTTCCAACCCAATTCAATCATACTGTCGCAAATTTCTTTAATTAATTCATATCTTCTCATTAGAGCTGATTGATCGTAACAAGGTTTAGATTGAATATCTCTACTATCTGCAATAGTTGATCCATCTTGTGAAATCAAAAAATATTCACATTCAACACCTGACTTCATTTGTAGATTCATTTTATCTAATTTTTTGATTTGATCTTTAAGCATAACTCTAGGTGATGCTTTAACTTGCTTACCATTCATCCATAAATCTGACGCTAACCAACCAACTTCTTTGTTCCAAGGCAGTTGAATTAAGCTATCAGGATCAGGTATTGCAAACATATCTGTATCAGCTGGTGTCATATCTAGCCAGGTAGCAAAACCAGCAAAACCGGCTCCGTTTTTTTGCATTTCTCCAATTGCTTGTGATGGAACTAATTTAGATCTTAATACTCCAAACAAATCTACAAAACTTATTAAGAAATATTTTATTTTTTTTTGTTTTGCTAATTTAGAAAGGTCTTTTGCCATAAATTAATTTTAGTTAAATAAATTTTTAATTGTATCTTTGTAATATATTAGGTTAACTACCACAATTATTATTATTGCAACGATAAGCCCATACTTTGCTTTTGGCCAAGCAATCCTTGACATTTTTTCGGGTGTTTTATTAATGTTATCTGATTTTTTTTCGTCCATGATAAATAAGGGCGCATAATTAAATGCGCCCTCTATTTTAATTTTAATTACCCGTCGGTAACATTGCTTTTCCAGTCATTTGAACCAGGTCTTCTTCTAGCAATTTCATCCGATTTGCTTTTCTCTTGCATATTCGAAATGAAATGCCAACCTATCCAAAGTACCACTAGAATAAGAACTAAAATTCCTTCAGTTCCTACGCCAGGGTAAACTGGCCCTTGCACTTCAGCAGCGCTAAGGTGATCTATCCAATTTGTAACTGTTGCCATATGTTTCCTCCTTTACCTTGAGGATGACGCAACAGCTTTTTCATCGCTCTTTGCATCTTCCATTATTGTATAGTCTAGACCAGCCAATTCTACTTCTCTTGGAATTCTAAGTTTACCCATTCCTGAAAGTATTTTAGCCAATATCCATCCCGGTAAGAAACCAAGTACACCGAACATAATTATTGCACCAATAAACATTCCCAAAGGATTTATTGGAGCGTAGTCTGTTCCTACCCACATAGCTCCTACACTATAACCTGATGAAGGATATCCGTTTAGAACAAAACCACAAATTATAAGTCCAGCGACACCAGCATAACCATGCACTGCAACAGCACCAACTGCATCATCAATTTTGAACTTACGTTCAACCCAGTAATGCAATCTGTATGCTACCCATACTCCAACCATAGCAATTATGAATGATTGAATTGGATGATATAAATCATTTCCTGCAGAAGCACATATTATTCCAGCTAGTCCACTTGAGTATGTCCAGAAAGGATCTCCTTTTGATATTAGATATCCAGCCATCAAACCTCCAGATAACGACATCAAGAAGTTCATTGTGATTGCACCTAACGTTGTTGGTGTTACGTAAATGTTAGTTGCCGTCCAGAATGTTACTCCTTCCATTCCATATTCAGGTCCTAGATCAAAAATTGGTATATTACACGCCGCATAGAATCCCCAGAAACCAGTATAAATTAAGAATAACCCAATAGTTACTAACCATGGATTTCTTGGTCCTATATTTCTAGGTTCACCGCTAGAAGAGAATTTTCCTATTCTTGGTCCTAATACTGCTAGAACTCCAAGAGCAAATCCTCCTGCTACTGCGTGAATAACTCCTGATGCATAAGCATCATGATATCCCAATATTTTTAACATCCAACCATCGAAATGCCATCCCCAAGCAGCATCAATAGTCCAGAAAACTGAACCAATTGCTATTGCTAAGATACCGAATGCAAATGTTGTAATTCTTTCAATTACCGCACCCGAAACGATAGAGGCAGCAGTCCATGAGAATAATAAGAACGCAGCCCAGAATACACCGCTAATACGATCATTCAAGTTTGTTCCCATTAAGTCACTAGTTGGTACATACCAAGCCGCACTAAATGCAGATTCATCTGTAATCAATGCCGCACTTTCATTCATTATAGAAGGTGCTAAACCTGGTCCAGTTGGAAACGCCCAATAAATCCACCAACCAAATAAAAACCAAGTTACTGTTACCAAAGGTATCAGCATCGTGTTTTTCATTAATGTGTGCTGGTGATGTTTATATCTAGAGGCTCCAACCTCATACATACAGAAACCTACGTGGATCAGGAACATAAGTACCACTGTTATCCAGTAATAGAACTCTGTAAATATGGTAGTCAATGCTGTAAGTTGATCAGTCATTGCCTTCCTCCTTTTATATTTACATTGTTAGAATAAACAAAAATATTTTCTAACAAGTATACTTTGTTAATTTAAACTAACTAACAAGGATTCTAGATGTTAGAAAAGTTATCACAAGAATAAAAAAGCTTAATTTTTAAGGATTATATCGTTATAATACAACCTATAGTAGATGAAACTTATTAAGATTCTTAAAATTTTCTGTAAGCTTTTTTTAGATCAACAAGTGGGTGATTAGGTGACATTTGAAACTTTACAAGAAGTTCTCTTGCTATCATATCTCTGTCCTGTTGATTATTTGGAAGTTTAATTTTTTTTGGAATTGTGACCCATCCGTTTGCATTTCTATCAAATACAGCCGGTCTATCTTCTTCGTAACCCATATGCACATCCTCAAGCCAATTTAGATCATCCCATCCCATTGCTTCTATGTATTTTTTTAAAAAAGGAGTAAGTCTTTTATAGTCAGGTAGCAAGTTTACATCATAACGATAACCGATAGTTTGACCTATCATTTTTTCTCTTGCTGACTCTTTCTTTTTTCCTAACTGTCCTTTTACTTCTTTACCTTTTGATTTTTTCTTTTTATTTTTCTTTTTAGCCATATTAAAACTTAAATTTTATGAAAGTCGTCAACTCCTACCGTATGATTTGTGCCTGATAATGGAACTTTTGCTAATGCAGAAGCTTCCATAGTTAATGCTGCTAAATCTTCTGGTTCCAATGAGTGGATATTTGTTTTACCACAAGCTCTTGCTAACAATTGTGCTTCCAATGTCATTGTATGTAAATAATTATATACTCTTAATGCTGCATCATCAGGATTTAATCTTTTTCTTAGTTTTGGATCTTGTGTTGCAACACCAACAGGACAACGACCTGTATGACAGTGATAACAATGACCAGCAGGTACTCCCATTTCTTTTTCGAAATTAGATTCTTCAATTTCTTTATTACAATTAAGTGCAATCATTGCTCCAGTTCCAATTGCGATAGCATCTGCTCCTAAAGCTAAAGCTTTTGCCATGTCAGCACCATCTCTAACTCCACCAGCATAAATAAGTGTTACTTTTCCTGTTTTACCAACATCATCAATCGCTCTTCTGGCTTCTCTAATAGCAGCAATTCCAGGAATACCTGTGTTTGCAGCAGCGATGTGAGGCCCAGCTCCAGTTGATCCTTCCATTCCATCTAAGTAGATTGAATCTGGATCACATTTTGCAGCCATACGAACATCATCATAGACCTTAGCTGCGCCAAGTTTTAACTGAATTGGTACTTTGTTTTTGGTTAATTCTCTAAGCTCTTTAACTTTTAGAGATAAATCATCTGGTCCTAACCAGTCAGGGTGTCTTGCAGGTGATCTTTGATCAATACCTGCTGGCAAGGATCTCATTTCAGCTACTTGGTCAGTAACTTTTTGACCCATTAAGTGACCTCCCATTCCTACTTTTTGTCCTTGTCCTATAAATACTTCTATTCCATCTGCTAACTGAGCATGATGAGGATTAAATCCATATCTAGATTGAATACATTGGTAATACCATTTTTCAGAATACCTTCTTTCATCAGGTATCATTCCGCCTTCACCTGAACAAGTTGCGCTACCTGCCATTGTTGCACCTCTGGCTAAAGCTGTTTTTGCTTCATAAGAAAGAGCACCGAAACTCATACCTGTTATATAAACTGGAATATCTAATTCAATTGGATTTTCACATCTTGGACCAATTATAGTTTTTGTTTCGCATTTTTCTCTATAACCTTCAATTACAAATCTTGTTAATGTTCCTGGCAAGAATACTAAATCATCAAATGTTGGAATTTTTTTCATCAAAGCCATTCCACGCATTCTGTATCTTCCTAGTTGCGCTTTAATATGTATGTCGTCGATTACTTCTGGAGTAAAAATAGAATTATATCCTAATAAACTTTTATTTCTTTTTGCAAACTCACCTTTACCATTAGAGTGACCATTAGCTTTCCCATTTTTCTTTTTTACCATTATATAGCTCCTTTTTTCTCAGTAGGCTCTAATGCATCATAGTTCCAAAGTTTTTTACCGGCTACCACTTTTGTCATTTTTGATACATCGAAGTTATCACCAATTTCAGCCACTTTAAGTTTTCTTTTTAACCAATCCATATCATCTTTTGTCATAGGAGATTCTACCGCATCGCTTCCAAATGAGCCAATTTTTCCACCAACGTAAATTGTTCCATCATACATAGAGTCGCCAAGGTTAATTCCAACATCTCCTAATATAACAATCCGTCCTCGTTGCATCATAAATCCAGTAAAAGCTCCTGCATCTCCACCTATAATTATTGTTCCACCTTTTTGGTCAATACCGGTTCTTGCACCAACGCTTCCTTTACAAATTAAATCACCACCTCTAATAGCTGCGCCAAAACAAGATCCTGCGTTTTTTTCAATTACTACTTTACCAGCCATCATATTTTCTGCACAAGACCAGCCAACACGTCCATTTACTCTAACCATCGGCCCATCTATTGAACCAACACCAAAATATCCCAAACTTCCTTCAAAAATTAAATTAAGCTTATTTAATATTCCAACACCCAAACTATGTTTACCTTGTGGGTTTTTAATTACTATTGTTCCATATCCTTCACTCATTAAGTTATCAATTTTTTCATTTGCTTCTTTACATTCCATTTCTTTTACATCAAGTTCAGTTCTTTTATTGAAATCTACATCATAAGTACCCCAATAGAAAAAATTTTCTGCTTCGTCGGGGTTAAAAAATTTTTGTTGAGTTTTTCCTGTTAAAACTTCTGTATGCATACCCATTGATTGGGCTTTTGTTTTTTTATCACTTGTTTTTAAGTTTGCCATACTTTTACCTCTCCATCAAAAGGATCATAGGTATCTATTTCTTGTGGAAGAATAGATCTAATTGCTATTTCTTCTGATCCCATAGCGACTAAATCATCAGATTCATATAATACCAGTGGTTTCGCTGCCATTGTATCCTTGGCCATACCCAAAGAATCTTTTGTTGCAACAAAATACGTAAAAACGCCATCAAGTCCTGATAAACTTTCTTTCATTCCTTCCTCTAAAGTTGCTCCATTCCTCATTCTTTCTGCAAGAAAAACTGCAATTAATTCTGAGTCACACTCTGACATGAAGCGCATACCTTTATTTTCTAAAACTCTTCTGTTGTTCCAATAATTTGTTAATTGTCCGTTATGCACTACAGAAACATCAGCAAAAGGATAGCCCCAAAAAGGATGCGCTGATTTAATATCCACTCCAGACTCGGTAGCCATTCTTGCATGACCTATGCCATGAGTACCTTGCACTTTATTTAAACCATATCTTTCTGATACTGCAGTTGCATCACCAAGGTCCTTTATAAGTTCTAATGACTTACCAATTGAAAGTATTTCTACACTTTCTATACTTTCAATTGCTTTAGAAAAATCCATTAGATCTTTATCAAATTTCATTTCATATCTATAAGAATATGGAGTTAGTTTTTCATCTTTAACAACAATAGCTCCCAATTCAGAAAGTTTTTTATCTACAGTTTTTTTTCTTTCGTTATAAACACTTTCATCTTCATTTACCGAACTACTTCCTTCTCCAACGTTTTCACCTACTTTAAATCTTAGTATAAAGTTTTGACCATCGTTATTTGCATAAAGAGCATACCCAGTTGAATCTGGACCCCTATGCTTTAAAGCCTGAAGCATACTTTGCAATTCTTCACCTACATTTGATGATTTACCTCTATGAATTAATCCAGCTATACCGCACATAATTTTTCCTTTTTTACTTAAACTACTATGGAAGACAATCCAAATATGTATCCAGATCCCATTGAGTTGTCGCACCTAAGAATTTTTCCCATTCATCATTTTTGTACCAATGAAAAACTTTATACATTTCATCTGGCATTGCAGATTTAATAACTTCATCCTCTGACAATCTATCTAAAGCTTCACCTAAACTTAATGGAAGTTTCTTAACATCTTTACCAGCTTTTTTGGCTTCATACATGCTTCTAGACTCTGGCTTAGATGGTTTTAAATTTTTTGAAATACCGTGGTCACAGGCTTTTAATAAAGCTGCACCTAATAAATAAGGATTGTGCATAGAATCTACTGATCTATACTCAAATCTTCCTGGAGCTGAAACTCTTAAACCACATGTTCTATTTTGGTATCCCCAATCAGCATAAACTGGAGCCCAGAAACCTTGATCCCAAAGTCTTCTGTAAGAATTAACTGTTGAAGACCCTAAAGCAGTTAAAGCAGGCAAGTGTTCCATTATTCCGGCAATCGATTGCAAACCAATCTTGCCTGGCATTTGCATATCTTTAGTATCAGGCATAAAAGTATTTGTACCTCCTTGTACATAACCAAATACTTCCTCTACTCCAGGTAATTTTTTATTACCTAATTTGTTCGTTACAACTTTTCCACCTTTCCATAAAGACATGTTAGTATGACAGCCGCTTGCAGACACACCCATAAATGGTTTTGTCATAAAGCATGCTATTAAATTATGTTCTCTTGCTACTTGAGCACAAATTTGTCTATAAGTAGAAAGTCTATCAGCGTTTCTTAAAACATTATCGTATGTCCAGTTTAATTCTAATTGTCCTGGCGCATCTTCATGGTCTCCTTGGATCATATCTAAACCCATGGCTGAAGCGTATTCAATTACTTTCATAAACACAGGCCTCAATGATTCAAATTGATCAATATGATAACAGTAAGGTTTAGAAAAACCTGCGCCAGTAGGGGTTCCGTCAGGATTTTTTGTCAACCACATCATTTCAGGCTCTGTTCCAACTCTTAATTCTAACCCATGTTTTTTCTGAAACTCATCCATAAAAATTTTCAAGTTACCTCTACAATCAGAAGTTAAATGACCACCTGGATTTTGTCTTTCTTCTCTATTTCTAAAACATGTAACAAAAACTCTTCCAATTCTTTTATCCCAAGGTAATTGACAAAAAGTTTCGGGGTCAGGTATTCCAACAAGTTCCATAGCTTCAGGGCCGTAACCAATATAGTTTTTGTGTCTGTCTACAAATAAGTTAGCAGTGGATCCGTATACTAATTGAAAACCTTTTTCCGCAGTTCTTTCCCAATGATCTGCGGGAATTCCCTTACCAACAACACGCCCTGTTACAGAAATGAATTGATAATAAATATAAGTTATTCCTAATTCATTAATTTTTTCTCTAACTCTCTTAACAAGTTTCGCTCTACCGGGTTGATTTACGTGCTTTTCTAGATCAGTCATTTTTTCCCTCCAAAGAATTTTTTATAAAATAAAAGTTAGCTGATATTTTAATATGTGTCCACACAGTAAGTTTAGCTCCATGGAAATGGACTGTTCGAAGTGGGGTGTAGCTCACCCTTCGCGTATCGGTTGAATCTAAATGGTTTCAACAATTCGCTTTCTTGGCCTAAAATTTCTTGCGCAACTAAATGACCAACACCTAACATTTTATAACCATGGTTTGCATCAGCTATCATGTAAACATTTTCACAAAATCTATCAAAGATAGGAAAAGAGTCTGGTGTTAAACAACCCAATCCGCCTGATGGACCTTTTCTATATAAATTTGATTTACCAACAAAACGTTTTTGACAATGAGCTAATGCTGAAGTCCACATATCTGAAAATTCATCTGTTGTCTGAAACTCAGGTGACTCTATTCCGTAAGGATCCACATTAACTTTATCAAAATGTTTTTGAACTATGTATGGTGAAGTTCCACCTTGAACTCCTAAACCTTCAATATCTGGCTTGTAATATATTCCCCATAATTTATCTGTAATTAATTTTCCGTCTTTATCTGAATGTAGTGGTGCATCTGTATCAACATGAATTACAGGAGGCTGTTTTCCATCATTAGTTCTTAAGTAGTCAGCATCAACTCCCAAAACACCCTCTTGTAAAAACCAGTATGTCCACATATCTACTGTATGTATTTTTCCATCTTTACTTTTTACATCGGTTGTTTTTGGTAGCTCTAACATATTCCAAAAATCTCTCACCCAAGGACCAGCTCCTATAACCACTTGTTCGCAGTCAATAGTTCCTTTATCAGTTACCACTCCTGTTATTGCATTACTATTGCTTCCTCTTTTGAATCCTGTAACTTTAACTCCTTTATGTACATTAACACCATTAGCATTAGCTTTACTTTCTATTGCTTTAATTGAATCTTTATTAAATGCGTATCCACCTTTTTTTTCATGAAGAACAGAAGTTATTCCTTGTGCTTGCCAATCATCAAACATTCCCTTCATGTATTTCATGCAATCTTTTTCACCTTCGATAAATGTAGAATCATAACCAATAGCTTTTTGTTGTTCATATATACTTGCAACATCATTATGCATTACTTCAGGTGAAATTTGCATATAGCCAACTGGATTATATTTAAATGCTTTTGGATCACTTTCCCAAACTGAAACTGAATGAGCCATTAACTCTCTCATTGCAGGTTGGAAATAATTATTTCTAACAACTCCACATGCTATTCCGCTTGCTCCAGCTGCTGTATCTTTTTTTTCTAAAACTATAATATCGTTTGGGTTTTTATATTTTTCCGAAAGTTTCCAAGCAGTACTTAAACCGTGAATACCACCCCCAATTATCACAACTTTTGCTTTTGTTGGTAAATTTGACATATTTTTCTACTAATATGAATCAGTAACAAAACCAATAATCGTTTTTAAGCTTATTTTTTACTAATAAAAACTATATATAAAAAGAATACCTTAATTATAGTATTTTTAGAATTTATCTAAAAAACTATAATATTTATATGAGTCATCAATACTATAAGCCTGCAAAATCTAGGTTACACAGGAGTGAGTTAGCTGTTCCTGGCTCATCACCTAAAATGTTTGAAAAAGCGCTAAACTCTAATGCAGATTATATATTTTTAGATCTTGAGGATGCGGTTTCACCAAATGATAAAATTCCAGCTAGAGCAAATATTATAAAAGCGCTTAATGAAATGAATTGGAGAGAGAAAGGAAAAACAATTTCAGTAAGAATAAATAGTTTAGATACCCATTATATGTATAGTGACTTAGTTGAAATTGTGGAACAAGCTGGTGATAGGATTGACACAATACTTGTTCCAAAAGCTGGAACAGCAAGTGACGTATATATGGTTGATTGTTTATTAACACAAATTGAAACTAATAAAAAAATTAAAAATAAAATTGGAATTGAATGTTTAATAGAAACAGCATTAGGAATGTCTAATATAAAAGAAATTGCGAAATCTAGTGAAAGATTAGAAGCACTTCATTTTGGAGTTGCAGATTACGCAGCGAGTTTAAGAGCAAGAACAGTAGTGATAGGAGGATTAAATCCTGACTATCCTGGAGATCAATGGCATCATGGTTTGTCACAATTAGTTATGACCTGCAGAGCATATGGATTAAGAGCTATTGATGGACCGTTTGGAGATTTTAATGATCCCGATGCATATATTGCATCAGCTAAAAGAGCAGCTGCAATAGGTATTGAAGGTAAATGGGCAATTCATCCATCTCAGATTGATTTAGCAAATAAAGTTTTTTCTCCCCCAGAAATTGAAGTAACAAAAGCAAAAAGGATACTTGAAGAATTAGAAAAGGCTGCGAAAGAAGGTAAAGGTGCTGCGCAACTAGATGGGAGAATGATAGATGCCGCGTCAGCACGTATGGCTGAAAATGTTGTAAATATAAATAAACTTATTCAAGGAAAGTAATATGGATATTCACGAGTATCAGGCAAAAAAAATACTTTCAGGCTTTGGCGTTACAATACCTAGAGGTGGAATTGCTTACAGTCCTGAAAATGCTGAGAATAAAGCTAGAGAGCTAGGTGGATCTAAGTGGGTAGTAAAAGCACAAGTTCATTCTGGAGCTAGAGGGAAAGCAGGTGGAATAATTATTTGTAATAGCTCTTTAGAAGTTGCACAGGCAGCTGATAAACTCCTTGGAAAAAAATTAATCACAAACCAAACTGGTCCTGAAGGTAAAATAACTAATAGAGTTTATATTGAAGAAGCAACAGATATTAAAAAAGAATTATATCTGGGCTTAGTTTTTGATCGAAGCTCAGAAAGTATAATGGTTGTAGCATCTACAGAAGGAGGAATGAGTGTTGAAGAAATTTCTAAAAAGAAACCCGAAACTATAATTAGATCTAAAATTGAAGTAGCTGTTGGAATGCAAAAGTTCCAAGCTAGAGAAATAGCATTTGGACTAAAAATTGAACCTAATTTAATAGCAAGAGCTGCAGATACTATTATTGGATGTTATAGAGCATTTAGTGAGTTAGATGCAACTATGGTTGAAGTAAATCCATTAGTAATATCAAATCAAGATCAAATATTAGCTTTAGATTGTAAAATGAGTTTTGATAACAATGCATTGTTTAGAAGAAATCAAGTTTCCGAATTAAGGGATAAAACTCAAGAAAACCCTAATGAAGTATATGCATCTGATAGAGGTCTTAATTACGTTAGCCTAGATGGAAATATTGGGAATATAATTAATGGTGCAGGTTTAGCTATGGCCTCAATGGATATGATTAAATTGGCAGGTGGAGAACCGGCAAATTTCTTAGATGTTGGTGGCGGAGCTACACCTGAAAAAATAGTCAAAGCTTTTAAATTAATTTCCATGGATGAGAAAGTGAAAGTTATACTTGTGAATATTTTTGCAGGTATAAATAGATGTGATTGGGTTGCAGAAGGTATAGTTCAAGCACTAGAGAAAATAGAAATTAAAGTTCCAATAGTAATAAGATTGGCTGGAACAAATGTTGAAAAAGGAAACAAAATATTAAAAGAAAGTAAAATAAAATACATTGAAGCAAACACACTAGAGGATGCTGCGAATAAGGCTGTTAAAGCATTGGGTAATTAAAAATGTCTGTATTAATAGATAAAAAAACAAAAATAATAGTACAAGGTTTCACTGGAAAAATGGGAAGTTTCCATGCAGAAGAAATGATTAAGTATGGCACTAATGTAGTTGGAGGAGTTACGCCAGGAAAAGGTGGAATGAAACATCTTAACCTTCCTGTATTTAATACAGTTAAAGAAGCGGTCAAAAATACAGGTGCATCAGCATCAATATTATTTGTTCCACCAGCTTTTGCAGCAGATTCAGCGATGGAAGCTGCTGATGCTGGAATTAAAACGTGTGTTGCAATAGTAGACGGAATACCTTCTCACGATATGATCAAAATCAAACGTTATATGAGAAGATATTCGAGAACTGAAAAAATGACTTTAGTAGGACCTAATTGTGCTGGAGTGATTAGTCCTGGAAAAGCAATGTTAGGTATTATGCCAGGACATATATATAAAGAAGGAAAAATTGGAATAATCGGAAGGTCTGGCACATTAGGATATGAGGCAGCACAACAATTAAAAAATTTAAACATTGGTGTTTCTACAAGTGTAGGTATTGGAGGCGATCCAATTAATGGAAGCTCATTTAAAGATATTTTAGAAAAATTTGAGGAAGACGATGAAACTGAAGCAGTATTAATGATTGGTGAAATAGGAGGACCACAAGAAGTAGCTGCAGGAAAATTTGCAAAAGAAAATATGAAAAAACCAGTTATAGCTTATATAGCAGGATTGACAGCACCAAAGGGAAGAGTAATGGGTCATGCAGGCGCGATAGTATCAGCTTATGGCGAAAGTGCAGTTGAGAAAGTTGAGCTTTTAAAAGAATGCGGAGTTATTATTTCTAAAAACCCATCTGTTATGGGTGAAACTGTAAAGTCAGCTTTAAATAGTAAAATTTAAAATATAAACAAATAGTTTATACCAAATGATAAAAAGAGACCTCTATTACGAACGTATACCTACGAAATCTTTAAGAGATGACGTCAGATACTTAGGAAATATTTTAGGGAGAGTAATAAAAAAACAGGAGGGAGAAAGTTTTTTCAATTTAGTAGAGAGAATAAGATTGCTATCAAAAGCAAACATTAAAAATAAAAATAACAAAAATAGATTTAATAAAATTACTTCAGAAATTCAAAGACTTAAACCAATTAAAATATTTAAATTAGCAAGAGCATTTAATCATTTTATGAATTTTATTAATCTTAGTGAGTCTATAGATGCCTCTAGAAAACTAGATGAATTTGAAAATTCTGACTTGAAAGACAAACATAAAAATATTTTTATTGAAGAAATTTTCGAAAATCTTTTTAAAAACAAAAAAATTAAACCCCAAAAAATTTATAATATTGCAAAAAATCTTCATATTGGAATAGTTCTTACCGCTCATCCAACTGAAGTTAAAAGAAGAACTTTAATACAAAAATACCATAAAATAACTGAGATAATGGATCAAAGAAATCTTTTGAAGGACAAACCATCACGATTAAAAATTTTAGATAAAAAACTTTATGATGAATTTACAATTATTTGGAATACTGATGATTTAAAAAGGTTTAAGCCAACTCCTGCTGAGGAAGCAAGGTGGGGATTAGCAGTAATCGAAGACAGTCTTTGGGAAACAATTCCAAAAGTTTATAGAAGATTAAACGATATTTTCGTTAAACATATGGGCAGGGGTTTGCCTAAAAATTTTAACCCAATTGAATTTGGATCTTGGATGGGGGGAGATAGAGATGGCAATCCAAATGTAACAGCAGCCATTACTAAGGAAGTAATACTTTTATCAAGATGGGAAGCAGCTAAACTTTATGAGAAAGAATTAACAAAACTAATTAGAGGACTTTCAATGGAAAAATGTTCAAAAAAAATTCTAAAAGCCACCGGAAAAACTTTTGAACCTTATAGAGTTTATTTAAGACCGTTAAGAGATGAAATGAGAAAAACACATAGATTAATTGAAAGACATTTAGTAGCAAAAAAACCATTAGATCAAAAAAAACTTTTATCTTCTAAAGAGGAAATTTTAAAACCATTAAGAGTTGTACGAGAGTCATTAGAGCAAAATCAAAGCGAAAATATCGCAAGTGGTGATTTGCTCGATTTAATGAGACGAGCTAAATGTTTTGGCATTAATCTAGCAAAATTAGACATAAGACAAGAGTCATCAAGACATTCTCAGCTACTAGCAGAATATATAAAGAAAAAAAATAAATCTAATTATTTAAATTGGGATGAAAATAAAAAAATTAAATATTTAATAAACGATATGAAGAAAAATAGAAAAAATTTCAAAAATTTTAATTTTAAAAATAAAGAAAATAAAGAAGTTTGGTCAACTTTTAAAATTTTAGCTGATGAACCATCAGAATGTTTAGGCGCTTATGTAATATCAATGACTTCAGCAGCTTCAGATATCTTAGAAGTTTATTTAATGCAAATGCAAGCAAATATTAAAAGCAAATTAAGAGTAGTTCCACTTTTTGAAACTTTGCAAGATTTAAAAAATGCAAAATCCATTATGGAAAAACTTTTTTCATTAAGTTGGTACAGAAAATTAATTAATAACAAACAAGAAATTATGATTGGTTATTCTGATTCAAGTAAAGATGCTGGAAAATTATCTGCTAGCTGGCACCAGTACAAACTCCAAGAAGAAGTTTTAACCATAGCAAAAAAATACAAAATAGAACTTACTTTTTTTCATGGCAGAGGTGGTTCAGCTGGAAGAGGTGGTGGACCAATTCAAGCAACTATGAGATCTCAACCTCCAAATTCAGTGTATGGTCGTATTAGAATTACCGATCAGGGAGAAATGATCCAACAAAAATATGGCTATGAACCTTTAGCGAAATATAATTTATGTAGCTACATAGGATCTGTAATGCAGGCTACTCTAAACCCACCTCCGCATCCCAAAAATAGTTGGAGAAAATTAATAGAAGAAATGACAAAAATTTCTACTTTAGCTTATAGAAAAAATATAAATGAAAACTCAGATTTTATAAGATATTTTAAAACTGTTACACCACACTTAGCTCTTGGAAAATTATCAATAGGATCACGACCTTCTAAAAGAAAAAATGTAGACAACATTCAAAGTTTAAGAGCAATACCCTGGGTATTTGCTTGGACACAAATAAGATTAATGTTGCCCGCTTGGCTAGGAACTGGGGATGCTTTAAAATATTCGTCAATTAAAAATTACAAAAATATTATTACAGATATGGAAAAGAATTGGCCATTTTTTAATTCTACAATGGATATTTTAGATATGGTTATTTCAAAAGTTGACCCGGAAATATCAGAGGTTTATGAAAATAGTCTTGCAGATAAAAAATTAAGAGAAGTGGGTGATAAACTTAGATCAGAGTTCGCTATAATTAAAAAATTAAATAAATACATAACTCCACGAGAAATAATTAATCAAAGAAAAAAATTTAGAACAACGGTCCTAGTTAGAAACATTTATTCTGAAGTTTTAAACATACTACAAGCCGTGGTTATGAACAAAATATCAAAGAAAAAATTTAAATTTAATGATAAGAAGTATCTTAACGATGCAATGATTACATCTATAGCTGGCATATCTGCAGCCATGAAGAATACTGGTTAAAGGGATATTTCTCTTAATCTTTTAAGATAATTTTCAAATTCTTCTACAAAACTCTCAGTTGGTTTTATATTTTTTTTTCTTTGATCGTCTGTTGCTTTTTCTAAATAAAAAAAACCTTTTTCACACGCCTCGTTAATTATTAACGCTGATTTTGGTCTAGAAGTTTTAAATAGTTTTGTTTTTAACTCTTCAACAGTAATTGGCAAACTTTGTTTATGGTATGCCATAATTAAAAGCATCATATGATAGTGTGAAGGAGATTTTCTAAAAAAATAATTACTTGAACGATGCGATTGTTTCATCTGATCTTCCCAAAATTCTAATAAATTTTTTGTACTTTTCATAATTATTTAAGACCTTACTCTAGATTTATTTGGATCGTAATGAGGAAAAGGAACTATTTTTGCAGGAATTCTTTTTTGATGTCCATCTATTTTCCCAACTTCAACTTCAGTTTCTAATTCCGAATGACCAATATCTATTCTACATAGCGCAATATTTTTATTTAAAGTTGGAGAGATACATCCACTAGTTATCACACCAACTTGAGATCTACCAATATGAACACAATCTCCATGATTTGCTTTTTCTTTTCCAGTAAGTTCAAGACCTACAAGTTTTTTTTGAGGATTTTCTTTTCTTTTAATTAAACTTTCTTTACCAATAAAATCATCTGTTTTAGATTTTAAAGGAACTGTAAAACCTACACCTGCTTCAAATGGATCGACTTGACCATCAAATTCATTTCCAAATAATATTAATCCCGCTTCAATTCTTAATAAATCTAAAGCACCAAATCCAGCAGGTATAATTCCTTCATCTTTTCCAGCTTCCATTACTTTGTCCCAAACCTTAGGAGCATCTGATGGATGACACCAGATTTCATATCCCAGTTCTCCTGTGTAACCTGTTCTTGAAACAATTAACGGAATACCATTTAAATCTTCAACTCTACAAATAGTAAACCTAAACCATTGTAATTCAGAAATTGCAGGTTGAGTAGGCGGTGTAAAAATAAATTTTTCAAGAATTTTTCTGCTATTTGGTCCTTGTAGAGAAATATTATTAATTTGATCAGTTGAATTTTTTATTAACACTTTGTAATTTCTTTTCTTTGCTTGCTCCTTTAACCACTCTCCAGCATATTCATCTCCACACACCCATCTAAAACCATGATCACTCAATTTTAGCAACGTTCCATCATCAAACATGAAACCATTTTCATAGCACATTGAAGAATAGACTACCTGACCTACTGAAAGTTTTTTTACATTTCTTGTTAATGTATAATTCATTAACTCCTCTGCATCTGGTCCCAAGATTTCAAATTTTCTTAGAGAAGATAAATCGATTACAACAGATTTTTCTCTACAAGCAGTATATTCGTTAATTATTCCATGTTTTGTATAATCGTTTGGCAGCCAAAAACCTCTAGCATCAATAAAATTTCTAGTTAGTTTTGAAGTTCTTTCATAGAAACCAGTATTACGAGTTAACTTTGTTTCTGAGTCTGTTTTCATTCTAAATCCAAAAGATTTTGTAAATTCTTTTTTTTTATCATAAGTTCTAACAAAAATATCTGTTGGATTCCATGAATTACAAGCATCAATGTCACTTGGACAAGCTGTAGTTCCACAAGTTAAATCTTTTAAGGCTCTAAATGTTACATAATCACCAGGTCTAGCAAATGATTCATCTGATAAAACTGAATTTAAACCCCCTGCTGAAGTATTAAAAAAAAGATTTATTGCATGCCAGCCTCTTTTTTTTTTAACTCCAAACTTTTCCATAGAGGCATTTAAATTATCAGAGCAATTTGGGTGTCCAAAATATCCTGCATCTTCATAATATTTTGATGTACAGGCTAAGTTAAAAGTATCATGTTTTCCAACAGTATCTCTGATTACTTCAACCAAAGGCTCATGATCAGTATCATAAAATTTAGAAAATAAACCTGGTCCTGGAAAAGTGCTACCCATAAAGGTTCTTGTTGTTTGCCAATCTAAACCTTTTTCAATTCTTTTATCTAGTTTTGTAGTATCAAAAGCTACAAAATCAGAACACTGTCTTCCTGTTGGTGAAATAACTTGAATATAATCACCCTCTTTGACTTGAAAAGAAATTGCTGTTGCTCGATCAATATTTGTCTCACTAAGTGGATCAAACATAGGATCAGGTATTACATGATGTTCTTTATCTTTTGTAATTTTAGATCTTTTAACAAAAATAGTTAAATCAGTTGGAGGATTCTGTTCATGAACTAACATTTCATCACCAGGAGCCGCAAAAATACAATAACATTTATCTTTTGATTTTATTTTTATTTTTTCACCCCAACCTGTGTCTTTATCAAAAACAATTGAAGATTTGGATTTTGAAATATCTAAATTTCTTTTTTTAAGCTGCCGAAGTGCTATTAGAGAACTTTCATCTTTTTTTGAAAGAATTGCTTTAATTTCTGACGCATCTTTATTTTCTTTTAAGTTAAGAATTGATGTTTCTGATTTTCCTTCTTTGTTAAAAACAGAAATTTCACAAATTTGATTTCCCTCATTATTTATAATTTCTATCTCGTCATCTGGAAGAATTTGAATTCCTGTAAGACCACCTCCATTTACAATATATCTCTCAACCCCAGGTGGTAATACATTTAGTCCTGGCTCTTTTATATTTGCACTATTATTTAACATTTTTAAACCCTACAACGAACATAATATATCTAACAGTTATTGACTATACATTTAATTAAGCAGATACTGTGCATACTTAATATTAAGGAAAGGGGAAAAAATGAGAAAAATAATATCTCTTTTATCTGCTATAGTTATTTCAGTAGTTTCATTTACTGGCATAGCAAATTCTGCAGATAGTAAGAAACCTATCGTTATCCCAACACACAATTGGTCAAGTCAAATTGTAATGGCTTACGTAATTGGTGGAATTATGGAAAGTATGGGAAATAACGTGAAATATGTAAACGCTGACTCACAAGCAGTTTATGAATCAATTCGAATTGGTGATGTAACTCTATCACACGAAGTTTGGGAATCTGCTTTTGGTAAATCATTTACTACAGCTTTAGACAAAGGTGGTTTGCTTGACTGGGGTGATCATGAAGCAAGAACTCTTGAGGATATGGGATATCCAAATTGGGTTGCTGAAAAAGGTTTATGCCCAGGTCTACCAGACTGGACTGCTTTAAAAAATCCTGACTGTGCAAAAAACTTCACAACACCTGATTCACCAGATGGAAAAGGTAGAATGTTAGAAGGTCCACAAACTTGGCATGGTGATTTAATTCCACAAAGAGTTGATGCATTAGGCTTAGGTGACCTTTGGTGGGTTAAATTTGCTGGAAGTGCAGATGCACTTTGGGCAGAATTAGCAGCAGCTAAAAAAGAAGGAAGAGGAACTATCATCTTTAACTGGACACCAAACTTTACAGATGGTGCTGGTTTTACATTTATAGACTTCCCTCCATACACAGCTGGTTGTAGACCAGAAGATGGTGGAGACGGTAAATGTGGTTCGCCAGATGGTTATTTGAAAAAAGCAGTTAACGCTGATTTTCCAAAAACTCATCCAAAAGCAGCTGCGATGTTCAAAAAAATGTCATTCTCTACAAGTCAAATTGGTGCAATGGCAGCTTTAGTTGACGTTGACAAAATGACTCACGAAGATGCAGCTAAAAAATGGTTAGCTGACAATAAGAGTGTTTGGCAAGCTTTTACTAAATAAAGGTTAAAGTTAATAATTATAAAGTCTCCCCCAACAATGTTGGGGGGGATTTTTTTATTTTAACTTTAGAAAAATGGTTACTTAAAGTTTAATTTAATCTAATGATAAAATATTTTTTTTATATATCGCTTAGCTTGCTATTTTTAAATTCAGCCTTTGCAAAAGATGTGGATATCCAAGAGGATATTAATCTTAGTTTTGTATGTGATTTAGAAAAAAAAATACTTAAGAATTCTGAATACAATTATCAAACTTTTCTAGCCAAAGATTTAGATGATAAGGATTTAGATAAATTCGATATTGAGGCAAAAAAACCAGAAACACTTTTGATTAGTGGATTGTCTTTATTTCTTTCAGATACAGAAAAATTAAATGTTAAAATAGTAAATAAAGATGTTGTTTTATTTAAAGCAATTGACCAAAAAAAAAATTACTCAGAGTCCGGTATTATAAATAGAAAATCAGGCGAATTAGTTCATGAAATTACAAGAAATGTAAAAAGTGAAAACGCAGAAAAAGATATTTCTTTTTATTCATGCAGAAAAATAAACACAAATGTCTGATTTTTTTTTAATTAATTTTGTGTAAAGTATTGTTATGAAAAAAATTATTATTAGCATAATTTTTAGTTTTTTAATTACATCTGAAGTTCTATCTCGTAGCACTGGATGTAAGGAGGGAAATTGTGAAAATGGTTATGGAAAGTGGGTGTATACAGATAAAACAACTTATGAAGGTGAGTGGGTAAACACAAAAAAACATGGTCAAGGAACAGAAACTTGGCCTAATGGATATATTTATAAAGGCGAATTTAAGAATAGCGAGTGGAGCGGGCAAGGTACTTTAACTTTTCCAAATGGCGCAACGTATGTTGGAGAATGGGCCAATGGTTTTATGAACGGGAAAGGAACTTTTACTTGGTCTGATGGTAAGGAAAAAACAGGCACCTGGATTAATGGAAAATTACAAGAATAATTAAAATAATGATAAAAAATAATTATATAAACAGATTAAAAGAGTTGCCCGAAACAACAAAGCAATTTGGTGGTCTGCTTATCTTAACACTTATTATAATTTTATCTTTTGGTATTTTAAATATTTATTGGGGAGGAGGAGATGAATTAATTAAAAAAATGAAATTAGAAGAAGAAAGAATCGCAGAAGAAAAAAAACTTAATGCACTTATATCCCAACTTCCATCAGGTATCCTAGTAACATTTGATGGAACAGATAATTTTAGATTGACTGATGAACTATATGAAGCAGTTTGTAATGCAACAAAACTTCTTCCTCAACGTGCTATCATGGCTGCTCATTTTTTAAATTATGAAGCTTACGAACTATATACCATCAATGGTAATAAAATTGATGAAACGTATGTTAAATGGGATAAAGAGAAAAATAAATGCTTTGCTGGTTACACTGTTAGTGGTGCAAATGTAGGGGTAAATAGAAAAGCAAATGTAAGTGGAGAGGTTTTAAGTTTTTTAAGCACCGGTATTGATACAAGGGTTTATTTTATTAAAAATTTTTAAGGAGAAAATGAACAAATTATATAGATTTTATTTTATCTTAATTTCGTATAACTTTATTAAAATTTATGTCTGAACCAGTAATTAAATGTGAAGCTGTTTATAAAATTTTTGGAGAAAATGCCAAAAAAATGCTTCAAGATTCAAATGGTAATGTAGACGCAAAAACTTTTCAAGAAAATGGATGCATAGTAGGTGTTAACAATGCTTCATTTGAAGTTTCAAAGGGAGAAATGTTAGTTGTAATGGGTTTATCCGGATCAGGAAAATCAACTTTGCTAAGATGTATTTCTAGATTAACTGATGCAACAGGTGGAAAAATTTTTATAGAAGGTCAAGATTTACTTCAATTAAACAATAAAGAACTAATAGAGCTTAGAAGAAATAAAATGGGAATGGTTTTTCAGAGTTTTGCTCTACTTCCTCATAAAACAGTTGTAGAAAATATTGCTTTCCCGCTCCAAATTAAGGGAATTAAAACTGAAGATAGTATTAGTAAAGCAATGGATATGGTTAAACTTGTTGGTCTTGATGGAAGAGAAAACTATTTTCCAAGAGAACTTTCCGGAGGTCAACAACAGAGAGTAGGTATTGCGAGATCATTAGCAGTAGAGCCAGATATTTGGTTTTTAGATGAACCTTTTTCTGCATTAGATCCACTAATTAGAAAAGAAATGCAGGATGAGTTTTTAAGACTTCAAGATAAATTACAAAAAACAATTATGTTTATTACTCATGATTTTGATGAGGCTCTAAAACTTGCTGATCGTATTGCTATTATGAAAGATGGAATAATTGAACAGCTAGATACACCTGCAAATATTGTTTTAAATCCAGCAACTGAATATGTGAGGAAATTTACCGAAGAAGTACCTAGAGAAAAAGTTCTATTAATAGAAGATGTAATGGAACCATCTACCACTGATAATTTAGGTGATTTGAAGGTTTTAAAAGACGAAATTATTGAAAATGTTGCTGAAAAAATTTTAACACAAGAAAAATCAGTAGCAGTTATAGATAATAACAACAAAATTGTAGGCTCTATTAATCCAACAAAAATAATTAATACAGTTTTTGGAGGAATAAAAAATAATAATTAAATCATGGAATTAATAAAAAAATATCCAAAGTTATTTCAATGGTTATTTTTATTGATTGTATTTTTTGCTCTATGCTTTGCGATTGATGTTCCTGAAACATATAAATTTATACGAGGCCAAGCAGAATTTGTTAAAGATCCAAACCAAAGCTCCTTTGTTTTTCTCGGTAAAGAAGTAAGATATTATGCTTTTGACGTCTTTTGGAGATTGCCTCCATTACTTGGATGGTTACCTATTTGGATAAATGATTCATTATTTTTCTTAATGAATGAATGGATGCCAATTGAATTTTGGAACGAAGATACTCAAGAATTCAGAACTCGGCCTTTAGTTTTACAAATAAGTAGAAATTTAACTGCTTTTATGACGTTTCTAATAGAGCTGATTAGAGAGATTTTATTAGGCGGACTTGAAACTATTGTTGCATTTACCAGCTGGGATTGGATAGACAAAAACCCTTGGGCAGAGCTACCAGGTTTACCATGGACTATTGTTGCTGCGGGTTCAGCAATACTTGCTTATAAACTAAGTGGTAAAGGTCTAGCTTTGTTTGCCGGTTTAGTTATGGTTTACATTTCTATATTTGGTCAATGGAAACCTTCCATGCAAACTCTTTCATTTATATTAGTTGCAGCACCACTATCATTTATTTTTGGCTTAGGCTTAGGTATAGCGGCATTTAAAAGCAAACGTGTTGAGAAAGCTTTATATCCAATACTTTTAGTTATGCAAACAATGCCACAATATGCGGTATTGGTTCCTGCACTTGTACTTTTTGGAGTTGGTGATCATGCTGCAGTAATTATAACTATGGTTGTTGCTGTACCACCAATGATATTATTAACTATATTAGGTTTAAGAGCAATACCACCAGAAGTTATTGAAGCAGGTAGAATGAGTGGGTGTAATAATTGGCAACTGATGTTTAAAGTATTAATTCCAACTGCAAGAAGAGATATCTTAATTGGAGTAAACCAAGTCATAATGGTTTGTTTCTCTATGGCTGTTATTTCTGCATTTATAGGTGCAAAAGGTTTGGGGTTTAATTTATTATTAGCCTTAAACCAACTCAATATCGGTTTAGCTTTGGAAGCTGGATTGTGTATTAGTTTAATTGCAATTCTTTTAGACAAAATGTCTTTGGCTTGGGCAAATAAACAAACAGATTATTTTGGTAACCTGACATTCTTTCAAAGAAATAAAAATATTTTATTTTTTACCGCTACAGTAATTATAGGAATTATACTTGCTTATGTTGGAACTTTTTTGTTCAAAGGTAGTTACAACTATTTATTTGAAATTCCACATAACA
>CACILF010000001.1 GCA_902587435.1 uncultured Pelagibacteraceae bacterium | reverse complement strand
AATATTTGTTGTTATTTCTTCACCTAAAATATTTTTAAATACATTTGAAATTTCATTTTCATTTTTAAATGTATTGTCATTATTAATTAGATCTCCAAAAGGTAAACACATAGATTTTGGAATTGAGCCACTTCTCAAACCTTTCCTTGGCTCAGCAACTTTTCCTTCAAACCTTTCTCTACTTCTTGCGTCAATAACTTTAAATTTTTCACTGTTAATATTTTCATTAATTTCTTTTTTATTTTTAACCAAATTTTTTCTTTCAAATGCAGTGTACTTAGTTGGATTAAATTTTGAAATTATATTTGTTGTTGATTTATTTTCAGATTTCCATTTTTTAAGCCCACCATCTAAAACATGAACTAGTTTATCATTATGACCAAAATATATAAAATTATACCAGCACCTGCATGAACTTAATACATCGGAATTATCATAAACTACTATTTCGTCTTCATTCGATATTCCCATTTTTGAAATAATTTTTTCCCAATCACTAGAAGTTGTAAGCATATGAGGTAAGTCAGTTATTTGATCTGAATTTTTGTCTAAATCAAAAAATATTGCATTTTCTATATGTGTTTCTAGATATTCTTTGTATCCATTTCTTTTCACATTTGGCATGTGCCAGGAGCAGTCAATTATTTTAACATTATTAATATTTTTTTTAACCCAATCTGTACTTACAAGAGACATAATTAAATTATTTTTCTAAATATTTTTGATGATAATCTTCAGCTTTACAATAATTTTTTAGTTTTGATAATTTTGTAACAACTTTGCCAGATAATTCTTTATCATTTTCTTCAATTATTTTTTCAGCAATTTTTTTTTGTTCTTCGTTTATATAAAATATTTCACTTCTGTATTGAGTGCCAATATCAGGACCCTGCGCATTTAAAGTCGTAGGATTATGAATTTCAAAAAAATAATGCAAAATTTCTTCATATGAAATTTTTATAGGATCAAATTCTAGCTTAACAACCTCAGCATGATTGGTGTTTCCTGAACAAACTTCCTCATAAGTTGTTTTGTCATTATTTCCTCCGCAGTAACCCACTTCTGTTTTTGTAATTCCTTCAAGTTTTCCAAATTTAATTTCTGGCCCCCAAAAACATCCTAATGCTAATACTGCTATTTCCATTGATTATTGTTTTATTTAAACTAAAGTTATTCTTATGCTTTCCAAAAATCAATTAGGCTTTTTGTACATGTTTATGTCTGTTTGTGCATTCTCTATAATGGATTTAATTGTAAAATGGTCTGATTCATACCCTTTAGGTCAGGTATTATTTTTTAGAGGTTTTTTTGGCTTAGTTTTTTATTTTTTTATTATTCCTAGAGATAGACTTAAAAATTTTTATTACACGAAGAGAGCTGGATTGCACTTTTTAAGATGTCTATTCGGTTTAATAGCTTTAATTTCAATATTTATTGCTTTAAGAAACTTACCTTTGGCAACTGTAGTTAGTATTTCATTTGCTGCACCAATTTTTACAACTATTTTTTCAATTTTTTTTCTAAGTGAGAAAGTTGGGCTTTATAGATGGCTTGCAGTAATTGTAGGATTTATAGGTATTGTAGTTATTTCAGAACCAGGCTTTAGTTCACTAAACATATATTTTATTTATCCCATAATTTTTTGCTTAGGATTATCGTATGTTGCTATTGCTATTAGGCAGTTATCAACCACAGAGCCTATTTGGTTGATAGCTTTAAATTTTTCAGCCGTGATAACAATAGCAAGCTTTTTTACAATTCCTTTTGGATGGATTATGCCAGATATAAAAGATTTAATTTTATTATCTTTTATTGGAATTTTTGGTGGAGTTGCAAATCTATGGCTTAGCCAATCTTACAAGTTCTCTGAAGTTTCACTTGTTACACCTCTAAAATACTTAGCATTAGTTTTTGCAATTATTTTTGGATATTTGATTTGGAATGAAGTGCCCTCGATTAAAACTTTGTTAGGAGCTTTATTGGTTATAATTTCATCTATAATAATATTTAGAAGAGAAGTTGCTTTAAAAAAACAAGTATCTGTGCCAAGACATGAGTAAGCCCCCAAAATATTGGAATAAAGCAAAAAAATACTTATCTAAAAAAGATAGAGTAATGAAAATGTTAATTGAGAAATATAAACAAAAAACATTAACTACTAGAAAAGATATTTTTTTCTCTCTTTGTAAAAGCATAATAGGCCAGCAAATCAGTGTTGCTGCTGCAAACTCAGTTTTCAAAAAATTTCAACAAGCATGTAATGGAAAAATTAATCCTAAAATAGTTAAAAAAATTACTATTCAAAAACTTAAAAAATGTGGACTTAGTAGACAAAAAGCCAAAGGTATTAAAGAACTTTCAATTAAATTTTCAAATAAATCCTTTAATCCAAATCTTATAAAAAAAATGACCGATGAAGAGGCAATAGTTTATCTTTCAACTTTAAGACAAATTGGAAGATGGTCTGCAGAAATGATACTATTATTTACTTTTAATAGAGAAAATATATGGCCTATTCAAGACATAGGATTACTCAGAGCTATATCAAATAACTATAAAAAAAAATATTTACCTCCAAAAAATTTTGTTAATTTTTTAAGAAAAAGATTTTCTCCTTATTGTTCTGTTGCAACGTGGTATTTATGGCGCTCAATTGATAATGAGCCTATCCAATACTAAATACTCTATTTTAATCTAACCACTCTCTATAATTTTCTTTATTTTCTTTTAAATAAATTGGTAACTTGTTAAAACTGTAATTAACTAGTTTGCTTCCTGTCCCAACCTTATTGACTGTCTTATCAACTTTTAAGTCATAAATTGCTTGTTTATTCTTAATTATATCGTCTATTTGATCTATGCTTAATGGTTCTTCATCAAATTCTCTGTGATGTAAATATGATTTTAACTTATGTTCTATTTCTTTAGGAGATTTTATATTTGAAAAATGCCAGCCTCCATTCTTAATAAATTTTATACTATTATATTTAACTTTTGAAAAAATTATATCCAATCTAAATAAAGGATATTTTTTATCTTTAATATTTCTTAACCATTGAGGACTTAATAGATCTTTTTTTCTACATGCCTTAGTTCCAGACCAAATAATATCAGGTAATTTTAAATCGAACTTGTAATAAAACATATCTTGTTGAAACATTAAAATTTTTTCTTTTATATTCTTTAAATTTATCTCTTCAAGATTTGGAATTTCATCAACGTCAGAAATCATTATTAAATCTTCAGGATTAGCTTTTTGCAATCCGTTTATTATATAATTTCTTTGACCATTTTCTCTTTTGGCGGCATTAAGAATATATTTTCCTGATTTTTTTTCTTCATCATCACTGTCATAAACAACTTCTATTCCTTCAGGCTCTTTATCAAAAGTTAGGTAAATTATTTTATCTTTAAATTTTTTAAATTTTTTATGATTAAATTTTAAGTTTCTTTTATCGCCCCTATGTGTAAAATTACTTTCCACTATAACAAAATAATCAACATATTTGTCTAAAGTATTTAATCTTAAATCAAGAACCACTTCTTCATCAAAATACATAAAACAATCAAAAATTTTCATAGTTCTATTTAATTTACACTATTGATACTTGCTACAAAAAAATATCTTTAGTAGATTAATAATTGAGTTAATTAATACTAAATTTAAGTAAATTATGAAATATTATAATTATTTTATTGTAACAATTTTTATATTATTCACCGAAACTTTGTTTGCTAATGAAATTTTAGAATTAGGAAAAAATATTTTTTTAGAAAAAGGAAACTGCGCTACTTGTCATGCTTTAAATGATGCTGGATCGAATGCTGATATAGGACCAAATTTAAACTTAATCAAACCAGATGTAGGAAGGGTAGTTATGGCAGTAACAAATGGTATTGGAGTAATGCCTGCTTATGAAGGCATACTTACATCTGAAGAGATTGAAGCTGTCGCAGCTTATGTTTCAGACAAATCAAATTAAAAAATTTATTTTATAATTTCTTCTAACCTGAAAGTAGCAATTTTTTTTACTTGTTTTTTTGCCTCAAGGAACTCTTTATCTAATGAATTATTAATTCTCACTCTAAAATAATTTAAAATTTCATTTTTATTTTTTCCTTTCACAGCAATAATAAATGGAAAATTAAATTTTTTTTTATATTCTATATTTAATTTTTTAAATTCATCAAACTCCACTGGTGTACACTCTTTCAAGTTAGCTTTACTTTGTTCAGCTTCAGAATTTGCAGTTAATTTTTTTTCGACAGCAAGTTCAGGATGTAAATTGAGAATTCCTAGTATTGTCTTGTTATCACTGTTTTCATAAATACTAATTATTTCTGAAACAAAAGACTTTATATTTTTGAATGGTTTTTTATCAAATACTTTCTCACTTATCCATTTTGATTTTTCAAATACATTTCCAAAAATTGATAAAAATTCAGATTTATCAAGACTATTAATTTTTTTAATATCAATCATTTTGAAAATTTATATTAGTTCTTATTTATTAATTACTCAATATTGTATATAAATATTTTATCATATGACAAAATTAACAACTCATGTTTTAGATATTTACTCAGGTAAGCCAGGCGCTGGAATAAAAGTAGAATTATATTATTTCAATAACGATAAAAGAGAAAAGAAAAAAACGTTAACATTAAATGGAGATGGAAGAGCTGATAAACCATTGCTTGAGGGCCAAGAATTTTTGAATGGTAAATATGAGTTAGTTTTTTTTATCGGAGACTATTTTAAAAATATAGTGAAATCAGGTGAGTTACCTTTTTTAGATGATGTGGCTATTAGGTTTGGTATTTCAAATTCGAAGGAACATTATCATGTTCCTTTACTCGTTTCTCCATGGAGTTATTCTACTTATAGAGGTTCTTAGGTGATTAATAATAAAGTTCAATTTATTTATGAAAATAAATTAATTGAATTAGAAAATCCTGACCCAAATCAAACTATACTTAACTTTATAAGAGATGATTTAAAAAAAACTGGTACTAAAGAGGGATGTGCAGAAGGAGGATGTGGTGCATGCACAATAGTGCTTGGAGAATTAGAAAATAAAAAAATTAAATATAAGGCAATTAATTCCTGCATATCTTTCACTCCCACATTGCACGGAAAACAACTTATAGTTGTTGAGAATTTAGTTTCAAAAAATGGCTCTTACCATCCTGTCCAAGAGGCAATGGCAAAATATCATGCATCCCAATGTGGATTTTGTACACCAGGTTTCGTTATGTCTATTTTTGCAATGTCAAAAAATAAAAAAAAAAATAACAATGATGATATTAAAGATGCAATATCTGGAAATTTATGTAGATGCACTGGTTATAGACCCATTATCGATGCAGCAAAAAATATAAAAAAAACTTACTCTGATGAATTCTATAAAAATAGTAAAAAAATCATAAATCTTTTAAAAAAAATTCACTCCAAAAGTATAATTATTGAGAATAAAAATAAAAAATATTTTGCACCCAAAACAATAAATGAATTAAGAACAGTAATTCAAAAAAATCCAGATTCTGATTTTTTAAGTGGTGGTACCGATTTATCATTGAAAGTCACTAAAGACAGACAAGAAATAAAAAAAATTATTAATTTAAATAATATAAAGGAGCTTAATTTTATTAAAATAAAAAATAACGAAATTATTTTTGGTTCTACAACTCCTCTAATACAGGTTGAAAAATTTATTTTAAAATATTATCCAGACTTTAATAATATATTAAGAAGATACGGCTCTGTTCAAATAAGAAATGTTGGAACAATAGGAGGAAATATAGCCACTGCTTCTCCAATAGGAGATACCTTGCCTTTACTTTTATCTTTAAATGCAAAAATAATAATTCAAACAAAAAATGGTAATAAGCAAATTTTACTTAATAATTTTTTCATCAAATATAGAAAAACAAAATTAAATAAAGGGGAATTTATAAAATCTATTATTATTCCTATTTATAAAAACTATAATTTTAAGGCCTATAAAATATCAAAGAGATTTGATGATGATATCTCATCTGTTTGTGCTTCTTTCAACTTTAAAATTAAAGATCAAAGAATTCAGGATGTAGCTATTGCTTACGGAGGTATGGCAGAAATTCCAAAAAGAGCAAAGAATTGTGAGAATTTTTTGAAAAATTCAAAATTTTCAGAAGATGTATTTGAAAAAGCAAAAGATTTATTAAAAAAAGATTTTAACCCTATTTCTGATATGAGGGCCTCAAAACAATATAGATTGGAAGTTGCTGAAAATTTATTAATAAAATTTTTTATAGAAACAAAAACAAAAAAATTATTTAGAGTTTACCAATGAAAAATAGCGATATTCATATAAGCGAAATAAGACCTCATGATAGTGCATATAAGCATGTCAGTGGCGCTGCTGAGTATACTGATGATATAAAAGAACCACACGATACTCTTTTTGGAGCAATAGGATGGAGTAAAAAAGCTTATGCAAAAATAAAAAAAATTGATTTAAATGAAGTAATTAATAGCAAAGGTGTAGTTTCAGTAGTTAATTATTTAGATATACCAGGCCGTAACGATGTTGGGCCAGTTTTTGATGGTGATCCAATTTTTGTAAAAGATAAAGTTGAGTTTTTTGGACAACCAATATTTGCAGTTGCAGCAACTAGCATTGAACTAGCAAGAAAAGCAGTCTTAAAAGCTAAGATAAATTATATAGAATATAAACCAATTGTAACTCTTAAAGATTCATTAAACAAAAAAAATTTACTTTTTGACATAAGAAAAATTAATAAAGGAAATGCTCAAAAAAAAATTTTGAAATCAAAACATACTCTAAAAGGAAATTTTACTACGGGTAGCCAAGAACATTTTTATCTAGAAGGCCAGGTTGCGTTTGTAATTCCTAAAGAAGATAATGAAATGATAGTTTATAGTTCTACTCAGCATCCATCTGAAACCCAACAACTTATTGGAAAAATGCTTAATCAAAAAAGTAATTCCATCACAGTTCTTGTTAGAAGAATAGGTGGAGGTTTTGGCGGAAAGGAAACAAATTTTATGACTGCAGCCATATGTTCACTTTTAGCACATAAGACAAAAAAACCAGTTAAACTGAGATTAGATAGAGATGATGATATTATTTTAACTGGTAAGAGACATGAATTTTTTTCAGATTATGAAGTTGGATTTAATGACAAAGGAATAATTCAAGGACTTAAAGTAAAATTAGCTTCTAAATGCGGGATGTCACCAGATTTATCGTATGCAATAAATGAGAGAGCGCTACTTCACATAGATAACGCATATTTTTTATCAGATTTACAATTAGAAAATTATCTTTGTAAAACAAATACATCAACATCTACAGCCTTTAGAGGTTTTGGAGGTAATCAAGGTATGATGGCTATTGAAAATATCATAGACAACATATCTAGATTTTTAAATAAGGATCCTTTGGAAGTAAGAAAAAATAATTTTTATAAAAAAAATAAAAAAAATACTACCCACTATGGTATGAAAATCCAAGATAATATAATTAATGAACTATTTGAAAAATTAGTACGAGATGCAAAATATTTAAAACGAAAAAATGAAATTAAAAAATTTAATATTGAAAATAAAATAAAAAAAAAAGGAATTGCAATTACACCTGTAAAATTTGGAATATCTTTTACAACAATACATTTAAACCAAGCAGGCGCATTAGTTCATCTTTATACTGATGGAAGCGTTTATTTAAATCATGGAGGTATAGAAATGGGTCAGGGTACCCATACAAAAATCGCACAGGTTGTAGCAAATTCATTGGGATTGCCATATGAAAAGGTAAAAATATCATCAACAAATACTACGAAGGTACCAAATACTTCTGCGAGTGCCGCTTCCTCAACTACTGACTTAAATGCAGCTGCTGCACTTAATGCTACGAATAAGATAAAAAAAAATTTAGAAAAATTTATTAAGGATAAATATAAGATTTTTAGTAAAGAAGAACCTATATATAAAAATGAGTCTATTATATTTGGAAATAGATCTTTTGAATTTAAAAAGATTGTAATGGAAGCATACTTAAATCGGGTTTCACTTTCATCTTCAGGTTTTTATTCAACTCCAAAAATTAAATTTAATAAAAAAAAATTTGCTGGAAGACCATTTTATTATTTTTGTTATGGAGCAGCAGTATCAGAGGTTACAATCGACACTTTAACAGGTGAAAATATTATAGAAAGAGTTGATATATTACATGATGCAGGAAACGCAATAAATCCGGCGATTGAATTTGGACAGATTGAGGGAGGATTTGTACAAGGTCAAGGATGGTTAACTATGGAAGAAGTAAAATGGAATGATAATGGAAAGATAACTACTTTTTCTCCTTCGACTTACAAAATTCCAGCAGTAAGCGATATACCAAAAAAATTTAATGTAGAAATTTATAAAGAAGGAAAAAATGTTGAAGATGTTGTTAATAAATCAAAAACAACAGGCGAACCCCCTTTGATGCTTGCTATGAGTGTATTTTTTGCAATTAAAGATGCAATATCATCTGTATCAAATTATAAAAAAATACCAAAATTAGACGCTCCAGCTACAGCTGAGAATATACTTTTAAGCATTAAAGGACTTAAAAAAAAATAATTATGAGTCAAAAAAACATTTTTATGATGAGAGCAATTGAACTTTCAATTGAAAGCGCAAACTCCAAGGGTGGCCCATTTGGCTCTGTTATCGTAAAAAATAAGAAGATTATCGCAGAAGGCTCTAATAAAGTAACAATGAATAATGATCCAACTGCGCATGGGGAAATCGTTGCAATTAGAGATGCGTGCCAAAAATTGAATACTTTTGATCTTTCGGGATGTGATTTGTATTCAAGTTGTGAACCATGTCCAATGTGTTTATCTGCAATATACTGGTCTAGAATTGAAAATGTTTTTTATGCAAACACCAGAATAGACGCTAAGGCCATAGATTTTGATGATTCATTTATTTATTCTGAGATTAATAAAGATTTAGAAAACAGAAAAATTAAAATGCACCAAATGCATAGAGATGAAGCTTTAGAGGCATTTAAAATTTGGGAAAATAAAGAAGACAAAATTAAATATTAATGGAAATTTTATCCTACTCAATGAAATGGCTTGAGCTCACTTTAAGATGGGGCCATGTAGTATTTGCAATATTATGGGTAGGAAATAGTTTTTTATTTAATTATTTAGATAACAAGCTAAATAAAAATATTTCTAGCAGAGATGTTGATGCTGAAGGATATTTAATGCACTCTGGTTATTATTATAAGTTAACAAGATTAAAAAGTTCTCCCCCAGTTAATTATTTGAGAAGTTTAGTCATTTTTAAATGGCAAAGTTATCTTACATTTATTACTGGAATTTTATTACTAGCGGTTATTTACTACTATAGGCCTGAAATATTAATGGTTGATAAAAAAGTTTTAAATATGCTTCCTTCAACTGCAATAATACTTTCTATCCTTTCCTTAGTTGTATCTTGGGTGATTTATGATTTTTTGTGTAAGTCAAATCTTATTAAAAATGATGTTTTATTTATTTCAATAATTTTTATTTTACTTATATTGTTATCATATGGGTTTACTCAAATGTATGGTGCAAAATTTGCATTTTTAAGTGTTGGTTTAGTGATAGGTACAAACATGTTTGGAAATGTATTTACAGTAATTATTCCAAATCAAATGAACATAATTAATAGTAGTAAAAGAAATAAAAAATTTGACCTGAGTTTATCCTTGTCTGCCAAACAAAGGTCTATCCATAATAATTATTCAACTTTTTTAGTTTTATTTATAATGCTTTCGGGCCACTATAGCTTCCTAGTTTATCATAAATATAATTGGTTAATTTTATGCGCAATAGCAGTTATATCGGTCTTAGCTAGACATTATTTTAATTTAAGAGGAAGAAACATTCACAGGTTGTATATTTTAATAACATCTATTGCATCCTTAATTTTGCTTGCAGTTTTAATTTTAATTTTTAAAAGTTAAAATTATAAAAAATATGTCAGAAAAATTAATTGTAAGCTGGGATCAATATAACGAAACTGTTGAAAAGCTTGCAATTCAAATAGAGGAAAGTGGATACAAGCCAACAATATTAATTGGTATCATGCGTGGAGCAGCACCAATGATAGATGTCTTAAGTCGAGTATTTAAACTTAAATGTGCTTACCTAGCCGTTGAATCGTATAGTGGTAAAGGAGTAGAGGACGAACAAGGTGATATTGTATTTTCTAGAGAAATGAGTTCGATAGCACCAAGTATGGGAGGCAGAATTTTACTTTGTGATGATTTGTCTGACACAGGAATTACTTTTAATAAAAGCATTGATTGGCTAAAAGCTTATGGACCGATAAAAGGGAAAATTGAAGATATCAAAACGGCTACACTTTGGAAAAAACAGAAATCATCATTTGAACCTGATTTTTGTGCAGTAAAATTAAAAGACAATCCTTGGATAGTTCAACCATTTGAGATTTACGAAGAAATTAGAATTGAAGAAATAAAAAAGAAACACCTAAAATAAAAAAGGGCGACCCTAAAGCCGCCCCATTTCAAAACTTTTTAACTTTTTAAGATACCAAGAAACTAACAACACTTAGCGCAGCAATAACCCATATTGCCGGACTAGTCTCATTAAATTTTCCAGTACAAATCTTAATTGCAGCGTACGAAACAAATGCTAAAGCTATTCCATTAGAAATAGAATAAGTAAATGGCATTGCTATCATCGCAAGAACAGCGGGACCTGCCTCTGCAGCATCATCCCAACTAATATCTGTTATATTTCTCACAAACAGAGTTGCAATATAGATCAAAGCAGCAGCATCAACTTCTTTTGGAAGAGATGTTGCAAGTGGACTGAAGAATAAACATAGCAAGAAACCAATTCCAATAACAAGAGAAGTCATTCCTGTTCTTCCTCCAACTTTTACTCCAGCAGCACTCTCAACATATGAAGTAACTGTAGAAGTACCCATTACAGCTCCGGCAACAGTTGATACACTGTCTGATAGCATTGCTTTTTCGATGTCCTTAATTTTTCCATCAGCGCCAACTTTTCCAGAAACGTTTGCAACACTAGTTAATGTTCCAGCAGTATCAAAAAAGTCGATAAAAAATAATGTAAAAATTACTGTTACCATCGATGCACTTAGAGCAGCACCTAAATCAAAAGTCATTAGATGCACCATTGGTGGTGGAGAAGAAACAACTCCATTGAATTGTCCTAATCCAGTTACCCAAGCTATTGCACTAAAGACAAGGATACCAATTATTATATTTCCTTTAATGTTCATTTTTTCCATTACAATCATTGAAATGAATGCACCCGCACCTAATAATAGCATTGGATTAGAAACATCACCTAGTCGCACAAGTACAACATCATCATTAGCAGTTAACCCCATAAGTTGAAAACCGATGATTGCAAGAAACAGACCAATACCAGCTCCAATTCCAAGTTTTAAACTTTTTGGAATAGAGTTTATTAGCCAAGCTCTTAGTGGTGTTAATGAAATTATTAAGAAGACTACACCTGCAACCAAAACAGCACCAAGTGCTTCTGCTGGTGTATTTCCCATTCCCAAACAAACACCATAGGCAATAAATGCATTTATTCCCATTCCTGGTGCAAGTCCAATGGGCCAAGTTTTAGCGTAGAATGCACAGATAAAACAGGCTAAAGCTGCCGCTAAAGCTGTCGCTGTGAAAACACCACCAAAATCAAACCCACCGTCGGCAAGTATGACAGGATTTAAAAACATTATGTAAGCCATTGTCAAGAATGTCGACACACCTGCAGTGACTTCTGTTTTAAAATCTGTCTTATGTTTTTTATAGTTAAAGTAGTTATCTAACATTAGACCTCCATTTTCCCGTACAATATTTGATTCGAGTTAAAAAATCTTATCTAAGAATTTAAAAAAGCTTGATTTTGTTACTAATTGGAGATTATTTACAACTTAAAAGTTAATCTTTTGACACAATTCATTGATATATTTTTAATATGAAATTTAGATTCGTTATAATTTTATTTTCGATTTTATTACTTTCATCTGGTTGTCAGACCATAAAAAAAAAATCTGATGAAATTGCAGAGAAAGAAAATCAAAGATTTGGAGAGTTTGTTGGAAAACAAGTTAAAGAACTTAGATTAGAGCTAGGAGCTCCTACAGAAGATTTTGTAAATGAATTAGGAAATGAAACTTTAGTTTACAAAACAAAAAAATATGGAATTCCATGCGAGAGAAAATTTGAAATAAATGCCACTGGAACAATTGTAGGATTTACTTCCAGTGGATGCATTTAAGTATTTAAAGTTATAAATTTCGAGTTAAATTTTACCTTATAAATCAGGCAATATATGCAAAAAGATTAATTTATTTTACAATCACATATAATAAATATAACCTTTTCAAAAACATGGAGGAGGTTATATGGCAAAGAAAAAAGTTTCTACTTCAGGAGCTGCTAATAAAAAATTGCCACTCAATCAGTCAATACCTTTAGGTATTCAGCACGTATTTGCGATGTTTGCTGGGAACATAACTGTTCCACTAATTGTTGCTGGCGTTTTCGGAGTGACGACTGGAGAAAAGATTTTTTTAATTCAAATGGCATTGTTTGCTGCGGGAGTTGCAACAATAATACAAACAGTCGGTTATAAAGATATAGGTTCAAGACTACCAATAATACAAGGTACGAGTTTTGCTTTCATACCAATAATGCTACCATTCAAAGCTTTTGGTTTAGGAGCAATATTTACAGCTGCATTTATAGGAGGAATTTTTCAAATATGGATTGGAAAAATGTTAAAACCAATTCGTCATATGTTTCCTCCATTAGTAACTGGAATAGTTGTGTTAATGATTGGAATTAGTCTTCTTAAAGTTGGATTTAAATATGCTGGTGGTGGAGTATGGTTAATGAATAATAAACCAGAAATATTTGCTAATTGGCATCATTTAACAATAGCTGGTACAGTTTTAATAGTTGCACTTTTGGCAAATATTAAAGGAAAAGGAATGGCGTCTGCAGCCTCTATTCTAATTGGAATAGTAGCTGGGTTTATAGTTGCGGCTATGCTTGGAGAAGTTAGATGGGAAAAAATTGCAGCTGCTGACTGGTTTGCTTTACCAATGCCTTTACAATACGGAATAGACTTTGTATGGGGCGCTGTAATATTAATGTTATTTATGTCTATAGTAACAACAATTGAAACTATAGGTGACATTAGTGCTACAACAATGGGTGGAGCAAATAGAGAAGCTACCAACAAAGAACTTTCCGGAGGTATAATGGCCGATGGAGTTGGAACAGCTTTTGCATCAATTTTTAATGCTATGCCTAATACTTCTTATTCACAAAATGCGGGTTTAGTCGCATTCACTGGAGTAATTAGTAGACACGTTGGAACCGTTGCTGGTGTTATTTTAATTTTACTAGGTTTGTTTCCAAAACTTGGTGGAATTATTGCAGCAATGCCAGATTCAGTAATAGGTGGAGCGGCTATCATTATGTTTGGATTAATTGCTGGTGCTGGAATTAAACTAATTTCAAAATCAGAAATGAGCCAAAGAAACGTTTTAATTTTAGCGTTATCTTTATCTTTTGGAATAGGACTATACGCATTTCCTGAGTTTGTTGCTCATGTGCCCGATTTAGGAATTAAATTAGGACTATTGCTTACCACTGGTTTAATACCTGCTGGACTATTGGCATTTATATTAAATGCTACATTGCCTAATAAAAAATAAATTATTTTAAAACTTGTGGGGAGAAATCCCCACAAGCAAGGTTTAATACTTATTTAATTTCAATAAGTTTTTTCTTTTTGTACTCTGGTACAATTCTTTCACAAGCTATTGTCAAAAGACCGTCTTTAAGCTCAGCACCACCTACTTTTACATCATCTGCAATTGTAAATGATCTAGCAAATTGTCTTTGAGAAATACCCTTATGAATAATCTCACCGTCTTCATTTTTATCTTCAGACTTATTAACTTGTTTTGTTCTTACAGTTAATAAATTGTCTTCAAATTCAACCTCAACATCCTTTTTGTTAAAACCGGCAAGAGCAACTTCTATTGCATATTTGTCCTTTCCAGCTTTTCTTATGTTGTATGGTGGATAGTTTGATTGCATGCTCAAACCTCCATTGCCCAACATACTTTCAAATTGGTCAAACATATCGTCAAAACCAATTGAAAAAGGTCTTAATGAGTTGAATATAGATAGATCCTTACTTGTCATTATATCCTCCTTTGTTAGCAAGGTTATTTAATGCAAGCCCCATTAGGCGACTTACAAGTTTTATATGGGAATTAATTTTATATTTTCAAGAAATTTTATTTGAAATTTTTAAAGCAAATGCGTAATCAATTGCAATCTCTTCTATAGCACCATCTCTTCCAGATTTTCCTCCGTGGCCAGCATTCATTTCAGTTTTTAATAATAATAAATTATTATCAGTTTTATAATCTCTTAATTTTGCAGTAAATTTTGTAGGTTCATCAAACAAAACTCTATTATCACTTAAACTAGTTGTAATTAGTATATGAGGATAATCCATTTTTTTTATATTGTTATAAGGCGCATAAGAATAAATATAATCAAAGTGTTCTTTATTATCTTGAGCGTTTCCAAATTCATCAAATTCTCCAACAGTCAATGGCAAAGAATGATCTAAATTTGTAGTCAAGGAATCTACAAATGGAACAGCCATTATTATTCCCAAAAATAATTCAGGTGATTGATTAACTACTGCTCCCATCAGTAATCCGCCTGCAGAACCTCCCATTCCAATTATTTTTCCTTTAGAGGTATATTTTTTTTCAATTAAATATTTGGCAGTTGCAATATAGTCTTCAAAGGTGTTTTTTTTGTTTAGAAGTTTTCCTTCTTTCCACCACTTCATTCCCCTTTCCATTCCACCTCTTATATGAGCAGTTACCCAAATAATATCTCTATCAATTAAACTTAATCTTGTTGATGAAAATGTTGGGGACATTGAACTACCGTAAGATCCGTATCCATATAATAATAAGTTTGAAGACCCATCTATTTTAGTTTTTTTATGTCTAGTTATAGTTATTGGAACCATTCTTCCATCATGAGAAGGACATTCTAGTCTTTCTACAATATAATCATCGGGATTATGACCAGAAGGAATTTCTTGTTCTTTTACTAACTTTTTATCTTTAGTTTTCAAATTATATAGGTAAGCCCTTCCTGGTGTTTTAGGAGATGAATAAGATAAATAAACTAAATCAGTATTTTTGTCTTTTTGAATAGAAGATATTCCTGGAACTATAACTTTTTCATCAGTAAAAATTAATTCTTCTTCTTTATTTTTTTTTAGATCTTTTACAAATAATTTTCCTAGCGCATTAGAAGTTTCAGCTCTAATCATCCAATTATTCAAAAATGATAGCCCACCAATTAAAACTTCATTTTTTGCAGGAATATACTCTTCCCAATTTTGATTTGATAAATCTTTACATCTATCAATCTTAAAGTCTTCAGCATTTTCATTAGTGTGATTGTAAAAATAACCATCCCAAGAATTTATCGAGTAAATAATTCCTCTTTTTCTTTCTTTAATTAATTTGGGCTTTGGATTTTCTTCATTCACTCCAAAATAATATTGCTCAGAAGTGTTATGATCCGATGTAGAAATAAAAAAATATTTATCATCTGCACTTAAACCAATACCCACAGTGAATGCTTCACTTTTTTCTTCAAATATTAATTCATCATCTTTGACGCTAGTTCCTAATTTATGTCTATAAATTGTTCTTGGTCTATGAAACTTATCTAATTTTGAATAAAAAATATATTTATCATCTAAACTAAAAGTTATCCCTCCACTAGTTTCATCTATTCTTTCAGTTATTAATTTGTTAGAAGAAATATCTCTAATATAAATTGTATAATATTCTGAACCTTTTAAATCTAGAGAATAACCTAAATATTTATCATTATAGCTAACTTCTAAATCTCCAACGCCAAAGTATTCTGTATTTAGTTTTTCTTTTTCTTTATCACCATCCCATATTGCTTCAACTTCATTTGTTCCAATTTTTTTTCTTAGTTTAATAGAATAGTTTCCCTTAGTTGTTGTTTTTGTCCAATATTCATAATGAGTATCTTTATAAGGTAGAGATTCATCATCTAATTTAATTCTTCCTTTTATTTCATTAAATAACTGTTTTTGAATATCCTTTGTATCTTTCAGGTGATATTCAGCATAAGCATTTTCTTCTTCCAAATAGTTTCTAACTTGAGGAACCAATTTTGAACTGTCCCTTAAAACCTGAAGAATATTTGATTGATGTACCCAGCTATAATTATCTTCCCAATTGACATTGTGACAAGATTTTAATTCGGGTTTTTTTTCTAATTGTGGTATTTTCATAAAAAACTTTGATATATGAACATTATAATTTATGCACTTATTATTTTAGTCGTTAGTTATATTTTGCTAAGGCTAATTGCAAGCGCTTCAGCAAAAAAAATTTCAAAAACTGTACGTATTACTATTTTTATAATCTCTATTTTATTGGCATTATTATTTGCTTTTGGAGGAAGGCTTTTGCTTTCTCTTCCTTTGATACTTTTAAGTCTTGGAGTTATTAAGCTTAAAGGCTTAACTTTATATCAACTAATAGGTTTATTTAGATTAATTCAAACTTTAAGAAACTCAGGAAGATTTTCTTTTAATAAAAATAATTCAAATATTTCAACTTTATCTGTTGAAGAGGCTTACAAAATATTAAATTTAAATAGAAATAATAAAACTACAAAAGAAGATGTTCAAAAAGCGTACTTAAAAATTCAAAAAAAAATTCATCCCGATATTTCCCCAGAAACTTCTCGATTATCATCTATTGTTAATGAAGCCAAAGAAATTGTATTGAAAGATTTAAGTTAATTTAAAATTTCTTTAAATATTTTAAATATTTTTTCAGGATTTATTCTTTCTTTGCCCAAAGTGTCATGTGTGACTGTTTCTTCTCCATCAGGAATTATAGGATACATGTTGGGACTATAACTTCCATACATTAAGGGCGTGTCTGATAGTAGTACAATTGTAGGTACATCTAAAGCTGCAGACAAATGACTGAAGCTAGAGTCATTACATACTGCAATATTACAATTTTTTATAATTGGAAGAGTTTCTTTAATTTTTATTTTATCTAAGGGTATACATCTTTCTTTGAATTCAGAATTTAAGATTTCATTCAAAATATTTTGTTCTTCTTTATTTGTGCCTGTTGCTAAAAAAAATTTACAATCATGCTCTTTAATTGTCAGTTTCATGAAGTTTAAAAATTTATAAGAAGGGATTCTTTTGGTTGGTCCCGATCCTCCAATCCCAAGCAGTATGTTAATTTGTTTAGGTTCTATATTATATTTTTTCTTTGCATTTTCTATTAAAGAGCTCTCCAAATTAATTATTGGATTGCTATCAATATCTATATCTAATTCTTTTTTTATAAAACTTTGAGCAGTTTGAATTAAGTGTTGCTGCTTTTTCTGAAATAAAGGGTATTGAAATATTTCTTTTATGCCAGCCATTTTGCATATTAAACGATATCTTAATGATGAATTAAATATATAAACTTTTTCAAAACTATATTTTTTTAGATCTTCAGCAAGATTAAATGATCCAATTATTCCATCATGATGACTATTATTATTATTTCTTTCAAGTATTAAAATTTTTTCAATATACTTATTTTTTTCTAAATATTCTAAAGCTTTAGAACTTTCTTTAACTAAAATACTTATTGGTAAATTAAATTTTTTTGATATTGCCTCAATATAAGGTAAAAAAATTACCATATCTCCAATACCCATTCTATTTTGTATTGCTAATATCTTCATTTAAGTACTTTATAATCTTTACTATATTTTTTTTTTATATAAATTTTATTTATGAGCAAAATTAAAGGCATTTATGCGGCCACATTATCAATTTTAAATGAGGATTTATCTCTAAATATTGAAAAAACTGTTTTGCATGCTGAAAATATAATAAATCAAGGTTGCCATGGAGTGGCATTTTTTGGGAGTACTGGGCAGGCTCAATTGATTCCAGTTAGTGAAAAAATTAATTTACTAAATTCAATTTCAACAAATAAAAATAAGGATAAGTTTATAGTTGGGACTGGATTAAATTCATTAGTTGAAACTATAAATTTAATGAAAGTGGCTATCTCACTTAATTTCAGAAAATTTTTAATAATGCCTCCCGCATATTACAAGTATGGAGATAAAGAAGTATTTAGTTTTTACTCAAAAATTATAGAACAGGTCCCAAATGCAGAGATTATTTTATATAATTTTGAAAAATTGAGCGGTTACAAATTTAGCATAAAGTGTGTCGAGGAATTAGCTAAAAAATTTCCAAAGCAAATAATTGGAGTTAAAGATAGCTCATATAATTTATTTGAAAATTTAAAAATAGATAATTTTTCAGTTTTACCAGGTTCTGAGAATAAATTACTTAAAGGGCTTCAATTAGGATGTGACGGAATAATAACTGCAACCTGCAATATCACTGCAACTTTAACAAGAAAAGTTTATGATGATTTTATTCAAAATAAAGATCAGAGCGTAAATGAAAAACTATGTAAAGTTAGAACTATTTTTGATGGATATAATTTAATATCAGCAGTTCATTCTTTGATGGCTCAAATAGATAAATCATATAACAATATTTTACCTCCATTAAGCATTCTTAATAGTAAAGATTGTCAAAAATTAATTGAAGATTTAAAAAAAATAGATTTTAATTATAGAAATTAAAAAATAGCTAAAATGAATTTATTAAATTTTTTAAGAAAATTAATTAAAGATGATGGGTTTGAATTAGTGGATGCAAATAATAAATCCTATCTAATTGGAAAACCAAAAAAAGCAAATCCTATTAAGCTTAAGATTTTAGATAAATCTTTACATTGGAAGCTATTAATAAATCCAGATTTATATTTAGGAGAAGGTTACATGAATGGATCAATTGTAATTGAAAATGGCACATTGACTGAATTTTTAGATATAGCTCTCAAAAATGTTGGAAGAAAACCTACTAATCAAATATCAAATGTATTAGGAAGATTTAGAAGAGTTTATAGATATTTAACAAACTTTAATTTAATTAGAAAATCAAAAGAAAATGTTGCTCATCATTATGATATTTCAGAAAAGTTTTACGATTTATTTTTAGATGAAAAAAGACAATACTCATGTGCTTATTTTAAAAATGAAGATGACACATTAGAAGTAGCACAAAATAACAAGATAGATCATATAATTAAAAAATTAAATCTTAAGCCTAATCAAAAAGTTTTGGATATAGGATGTGGTTGGGGAACCTTAGCTCTTGATATTGCAAAAAAAACTCAATGCGAAGTAGTTGGCATTACTTTGTCCAGAAATCAATTAGAATATGCTAAGCAAAAAGCTAAAAAAATGAATTTAGAAAATCAAGTAGAATTTAGACTTGCAGACTACAGGCAACTTAATGAAAAATTTGATCGCGTTGTTAGTGTTGGCATGTTTGAACATGTAGGACGAAAATTTTACCAAAAATATTTTAATAAAGTTTTTGACTTTTTAAATGAAGATGGAGTTGCATTAATTCACACAATTGGATCAATAAATCCACCTAGATCTCCTCAACCATGGATAACAAAATATATTTTTCCAGGAGGATATACTCCAAGTTTAAGCGAAGTATCATTACCAATTGAAAAATCTGGCTTAATAGTATCTGACCTAGAAGTTTTGAGAACTCATTACCAACATACACTTAAAAATTGGAAAGATAGATTTATGTCAAAAAAACACGAAGTTTTAGAAATGTTTGATGAAAAATTTTTCAGAATGTGGGAGTTTTATCTAGTTGGCTGTGAAATGGCCTTTAAATGGAGTGATCAGGTTGTATTTCAATTTCAATTAACAAAAAAACTTAAAGCAACTCCAATAACAAGAGACTATATTTATTAATTGTTTATTGATAAATCATAAACATTCCAAATGAAAAAAAATAAAAAAATTAAAAAAAAAATTAGAAAAAAAATTAGAAAAAAAAAGTTTGTTAAAAGAAAATATAAAAAAAAAATAAAGAAAAGAAACTTAATTAAAAAAATTAAAATTTCAAGAAATAAAACTTATAAAAGCAAACCTAAAAAAAGTTTTATATTAAATGTAATTAGATTTCAGCAAAAGTTAAAACCAAAATTTAAAATTAAAATTGATATTTTTAATTTAGATAGAGCCATACAAGGATTTTTTCAAAAAATAGAAAATAAAATTCAAGAATTTAAAAATTTAAGATCAGAAGAAAAACAAAGAATAAAAGTTGAAGAGTTTGAAAGACAAGAAAGAGAAAAGAGAGAGGAAAAAGAAAAGAAAGAAGCTCAGGAAAACTTAATTTTAAAAATGAAAGAAAAAGAATTAAAGGAAGAAAAAAAATTAGAAAAAGAAAGAAATATAGAGATAAAAAAATTTTTAAGGCAAGAACAGGCAATAGTAAGAAAAGAACAAGCAGAAAGACAAAAAAGATTTTTACAAGAACTAAAAATTGAAAAACAAATAGAAAAATTTAGAATTAGGGAAATTAAAGAACTAGAGAAATTAGAAAAAATTTCATTAAAAGAAAAGAGAGAAGATTACGCAGGACTACAGGAAAGAATAGATAACCTTAAGCAAAAATATCAATTAATAAGAGATCAAAAAATCAGAGAAAGAGTTGAGGCTTTAGGAGTAAAAGTGCAGGAAGGGGACGATAGAGAAGTTCTTCTTCTAAAGGAAAAAAATTATAACCTAGAAAGACAAAAAATTGAAAATGCTTTAGAAAGTTTTTATAGAAGTGCAAATAGTTTAGTTTTTCAGCTTAATAAAAGACACATTACAAGACATATGTCTATTTTTAGATGCATTGATAGAAGATTTGAAAATGGAGAGGTATATATTAAATGGGATGAAGTTCCAGATGATGAATGGTTAATATTAATTTATATTAAAGATAACTCTCCAGATAAAGGAATTGTTATTGAAGACAAATCAAATCCAGAAAAAAATGTTTCAAATGAGTATAAACCAAGCGAAATATTTAAGGCTTCTGATATGATGGTGGACTCTCTAACTCAATTACTCGAAAGAGAAAGATCAAAAAAAGATAATTAAACTATTAACTTTTAGTCATTAACATAAACAGAAACACCTCTGTTGTTTATATCTACATCAAATTTTTTATGCAATGGAGGAAATGCTCTTTGAGAGCAATCTAGCCTATCACAAGTCCTACAAGAGACTCCAACTGGGATTTCTGATTTTTTATCATGAATATCTAAATTTTCTGTATAGACAAAATCTTTAGCATATTTTGCTTCACAACCAAGTCCAATGGATAACATACTTTTCTTTTGTCCATATCTTCCGATACCTTTTTCTACAGTTCTTGCAATACAAACATATTTTTCACCATTAGTCATTTTACTTACAGCAGCTTGAATTACTCCTGGTCTAGAAAATGCAGAATAAACATTCCATCTAGGGCAAGCACCCCCATATCTTGGGATTTCAATTCCAGATAAAGAAAATCTTTTTGAAATATTTCCTGCAACATCCACTCTCAAAAAATGAAAAGGGACTCCTGGTAAATTAGGATCATTTAAACAAGTTACTCTATGAGTCACTTGTTCAAATGATGTAGCAAATGTATTTTGTAATAACTCTAAATCATACTTTAATTTTTTACATTCAGCATGAAAAAGTTTGTAAGGCATTAAAATTGCTGCCCCACAATAATTTAATAAAGCTACTTTGGTTAATTTTTTAGATTCTTCCGAAGGAAAATTAAAAGTTTCAAGAAGTTTATTAATTTCATCTATAGCTCCTTCCTGAGCGATTTGTGAAGCAGCATGTAGTTTTTTTGTTTCCAAAGAGAGATAATCAGACAATATAAGTTCTTTATTTTTTTCGTTAAAAACTTTTGAAAATGGTTTTCCATCTTCAGGAATTACATCTTTTACTGTAATGCCATACTCTGAATTTAAAAATTTACAAAGAGCTATGTACCTAGTTCTATTATTTTGTTTTAGTCTATCAAATATTTTATTCGCAAAATCTTCTAATCTTGGAAAATAATTTTTATTTTCTTGTAAAAAATCAGATATAACTTCTCCAGGAAATGAACTCTTTCTGCTATCTACAATCTTTCCTGATAGTTTTTCTATTTTATTAACTAGTTCGTGATCTTTTTTTTTTAAAATATCTCCAAGCCTAATTAAGGCCCTACCGATTTTTGGATTTGTATTTGCTAGATCTTTTACTTCAGGACCTAAAATGTCTAAGTCATCAAATAATTTATCATCAAGTAATTCTGATATATTATTCGCTAAGTTTAAGTCAGATTTGACGGCCAGGTCAGACACTTCAATTTTTAGTTCTTGGCAGATTTTTAAAAGTAAATCAGCATCAATTTTTCTTTTTCCACCCTCAATTAAAGTTAAATAGCTTGGGGAAATATTGAGCTTTTCTGCCAATTTGTTTGCCTGGATACCTAGCTGACGTCTAAATCCCTTAATTTTTGGACCAATTTTTAGATCTAATTGACTCATTTTTACTATTTGTAAATATTGTAAATTAAAATTTACAAAAAATTTCCTTTATTTACAGACAAATTAGCATTTTTTATTGAATTTGTAAATATTGTAAATTAATAAGTTTACATGGATAAAAAATTAACAAATATCAACGAAAAAAGCTTACAGATTACTAATCATCAAGATTGTTCTGAATACAAAAGCAAACCGATCTATCTTAGAGACGACCATTGCGACTGGGGATCAAGCGGCATGAATGAATTCACAGAGCAATTTAGCGATAATAGTTAATTTTAATCTTCTAGCTTATAAAATCTAAACAAAGGCAAAATAAAATGTCAGCTGAAAATGTTTCATACGATTTAAAAAGATTTGCAGGAATTAAACGTGATTATAAACCTGATGAAATAGAAAGACTTAGAGGTTCAATTAAAATTGAGTATTCTTTATGCAAACAACAGTCAATGAAGCTATGGAACTTATTGAACTCTGAACCTTACGTAAATACTTTAGGCTCACTATCTGGAAACCATGCCGTTCAACATGCAAAGGCAGGGTTAAAAGCAATTTATCTAAGTGGCTGGCAAGTTGCTGCAGATGCTAATAGCGCTGGCGAAATGTATCCAGATCAATCTTTATATCCATATGATAGTGCTCCAAAATTAGTTGATTCAATGAATAATGCTTTAATAAGAGCAGATCAAATTCAACATATGGAAATCCAAGATGGCGATATGAAAAAAGAAAATAAAGTTGATTATATGTTGCCAATTATAGCGGATGGCGAAGCTGGATTTGGGGGACCTCTAAACGTTTTCGAGCTTGCAAAAAAATTTATTAAAGCTGGAGCAGCAGGCGTTCATTTTGAAGATCAATTAGCAAGTGAAAAAAAATGTGGTCACATGGGTGGAAAAGTTTTAGTTCCAACTGGCACAATGATAAAAAATTTGAAAGCCGCGAGACTTGCAGCTGATATTGCTGATGTTCCTTTGATTATTTTAGCTAGAACTGATGCGAATGCAGCAAAGCTAATTACAAATGATCATGACGAAAATGATAAGCCTTTTTTAACAGGCGAAAGATCTCCAGAAGGTTTTTATTATGTAAAATCTGGAATTGAACAAGCAATTTCAAGAGGATTAGCTTATGCCCCATATTCTGATTTAATTTGGTGTGAAACTGCAACACCAAATCTTGAAGAAGCAAAAAAATTTGCTGATGCAATTCACGAAAAGTTTCCTGGAAAACTTCTAGCTTATAATTGTTCACCATCGTTTAATTGGAAAAAACATTTATCTGACGCTGAGATTGCTTCATTCCAAGTAGAGATAAGTAAAATGGGTTATAAATTTCAGTTTATTACTCTTGCAGGATTTCACACACAAAACATTGCAATTTTTGAACTCGCAGAAAAATATAAAAAAGAAGGTATGACTGCTTACTCAAGAATTCAACAACAAGAATTTGCTCGTGAAAAAGATGGATACACAAGTGTTAAACATCAAAGAGAAGTTGGTACTTCTTATTTTGATGCAGTATCAAATACTATTAGTTCAGGCAAAAGCTCTACAACTGCCATGGATGGCTCAACAGAGTCTGAACAATTTTAATTAGATTTTAGTTTTTGAATTTGGTCCCAAGCAGAGTTTATAGCTCTCATCTTATTCTTGCTCTCATCAATTACTTCCTTAGGCACTCCTTTGCTTAGTAATAAATCAGGGTGATTTTCTTTACTTAATTTAAGATATTTTTTTCTTATTGACTGAAGATCATCATCAGGATTGCTTTCTAAAACAATATAAGGATTAAGTTTGTCAGATCCTTTTCTGCTCTCTTTAACACTATTAAATTGAACCTGAGTTAAACCAAATATTTTAGCTATATTCTCTATCATTGTTAATTCTGATGAACTTACATCCCCATCTGCTTCTGCAATATAAAATAAAATATTAATTACCTCTTCCAATACATTTATGTTGCCTTTATAAATTTGTGCAATTTGTTTAGCGTACGGTTCATATCCAGCACTTTCTTCTTTTGCTTTATTGAAAATTTTTCCTACTTGATCTATTTCATTTTCAGGTATTTTAAGTTTGTCTTTAACCGCTACCAATTCTTCACGACTAACATTTCCGTCAGCTTTACTAAGTTTTGCAGACAAAACAATTAAAGAGAGAGCAAATATTTGTTGAGGTTGAGCAAAAGTTCCAAAATTTCCTCTAGATCTTGCTCTTGAAATTTTTCCTCCTACTAGGGAGCCCAAAAGCATTCCAAAAGGTCCACCTAATGAAAAACCTATCATTCCACCAATTAAACTTCCCCAGATAGACATATGATTAATTTTTAATATAATTTAAATTTAAAATGTTCACAACAATTATAGTCTTATTAATTTTATATTTAATATACCGATGGTCAGTTGCCTGGATAAACTATTATAATCGGCTTGATAAAAGATTTGGAATGTCTGTATGGAGGTATAGTTATGATTATCATGTTGCCGGCAAGAGAGATGTTTCTTTTTTAGATGATAAAAAATTTGTTTTGCTTAGAAGAAAAAGAAATAGAGCAGTCACATTTATGTATTTTATTTTCTTTATTTCTTTTATAGTTTTTATGTCTTTTATGAATCAATTGCTTTTAAGAATATTAAATTGAAAAAAATTTAATTTATTCATAATTTTTTAATCTATATTCCCAACTTCCAAGTCTATTATATTTTACTTTAAAAATTATACCTTCTTCTGGGTTTAACCAAATATCAAAATCTAATTTTTTATCATCTGGCAAATTCTCAGTTGATTTAAGTTTGTATTGAAAAAGTTTAATCTTTTTACCCTTATAATCAATTTCATCTTTATTTGTTAGTTTGACTTCCTGTTTTTTTACACTACCTGACAAAGGGCTTATTTGAGTTTTTGTTTCTAATATTTTGGCATTCCACCAGTTTCCAATTATGTTATCTTTATTAGCCTCACCTATATACGAAGAACCATTTATAATAAATTTATTTTTATTTTCGTCATAAATCAATTTTACAAATTTTTTTTTATCATTTTGCAATGTTGAAGATTCAAATGATAAAAGATTATTTTTTTTGTATATTTCTTTAGCTTTACTATTTATTGAAAAAACTTTAATACCAAACAATTCCACATTAAATTTTGTATAATTTTCTACAATCATAGTATCTCCACTGTGTTTAAAAAAATAATTGCTAAATCCTATTACTTCATCATTTCTTAAAACATCCATTTCAATTTTAGATATGTTTTTGTAATTTAATTCATCTGCAAATACCTTGAAAAATGAGAACAAAATAAAAAATATACAAATTGATTTTTTCATAAAAAATTGACTAATAAAGTTTATTATATTGTGAAAGTTTATTTTAACTTTATAAGGTTATCTATAAAAAAATAAAATTACATGTTTTTATCAATTAAAAAAGTTCCAAAAACATATTGGAGTTCAAGTAAACCATTTAATTTTAAGCCAAGATTTTCAACTTTATTTTTTTTATGTTTAGGCTTGTCATTATTTGGTTTAGGAGAAGGCTTGTTAATTGTTTCCTTTACAGGGGCTTCTCCTTGGAGTGTTCTAGCTCAAGGTATTTCCTTAAATATAGATTATTCAATTGGAACAATTACTTTATTTGTGAGTATCGGAGTTTTAATATTATGGATACCTCTTAAACAAAAACCTGGAATTGGAACAATTCTTAATGCTTTAATAATTGCTATAATGATTGATGTTTGTATTAAATTTGTTCCAACACCTGAAAATTATATTTCTCAAATTATATTAGCTGTTGTAGCTGTTCTTACAGTTGGATTGGGAGGTGGAATTTATCTTGTTGCAAATTTAGGACCAGGACCAAGAGACGGCTTGATGATTGGGCTTCAGGAAATATCAAATTTACCGATTGCTGTAGTTAGAGCATTTCTTGAAATATCTGTAGTCGCCGTTGGATGGTATTTAGGAGGAACTGTAGGAATTGGAACTTTGTTATTTGCTTTTGGTATTGGACCAGCGGTAGCTTTAGGGTTATTTTTAGTAGGCAAGGTTTTCAATAATTAAATTATTATTAGTAAAAAAAAAGGGCAGTAAAAACTGCCCTTTTTATAATTTTTAGTTCAAGTAAGAACGGTTACATTCCCATTCCACCCATACCGCCCATGCCACCCATTCCGCCACCAGGCATTCCAGCAGGGGCTGAATCTTTTTCGTCAGGTTTATCAGCAACCATAGCTTCTGTTGTAACTAACAATCCTGCGATTGAAGCAGCATCTTGTAAAGCTGTTCTTACAACTTTCACTGGATCAATGATACCTTCCTTAAACATATCAACATATTGTTCTGTTTGAGCATCGTATCCACTTGAAGTCTTATTAGCCTCTAAAAGCTTTCCTACAACTACTGAACCATCCACTCCAGCGTTCATTGTGATTTGTCTGATAGGAGCTTGAAGTGCGCTTTTAACTATTTCAACACCAGCTTTTTGATCATCTCCCTTAACTTTTACTTTGTCTAGATCTTGTGATGCATAAAGAAGAGCACATCCTCCTCCTACAACTATTCCTTCTTCTACTGCTGCTCTAGTTGCATTTAAAGCGTCTTCGACTCTATCTTTTTTTTCTTTTACTTCTACTTCAGTTGATCCTCCAACTTTAATAACCGCAACACCTCCAGCTAATTTAGCAAGTCTTTCTTGTAGTTTTTCTCTATCATAATCCGAAGTTGTTTCTTCAACTTGTTGTTTGATTTGAGCACATCTTGCTTCGATGTCAGATTTTTTTCCTGCACCACTTACAATTGTACTATTTTCTTTATCAACTTTTACTCTTTTAGCTGAACCAAGGTCATTTATTTTTACATTTTCTAATTTTATACCTAAGTCTTCAGAAATAACTTGTCCACCAGTTAATATAGCTATATCTTCAAGCATTGCCTTTCTTCTATCTCCAAAACCTGGAGCTTTAACAGCAACAACTTTTAAACCACCTCTTAGTTTATTAACTACTAAAGTTGCTAAAGCTTCTCCTTCAACATCTTCAGAAATTATCATTAGAGGCCTTCCTGCTTGGACAACAGCTTCTAAAAGTGGAACCATTGGCTGTAAATTAGTTAATTTTTTTTCATGTAAAAGAATTAGTGGATTTTCTAATTCAGTTGTCATTTTTTCTGCATTAGTTACAAAATAAGGAGAAAGATATCCTCTATCAAACTGCATACCTTCTACAACATCAAGTTCGGTTTCGATACTTTTTGCTTCTTCAACAGTTATAACACCTTCGTTACCAACTTTTTGCATTGCTTTTGCAATCATGCTTCCTATCTCTTTGTCGCCATTTGAAGAAATTGTTCCTACTTGCGCAATCTCATCACTATCTTTAACTTTTTTAGCAGAAGAAATTAATTTTTCTTTTACATGTTCTACAGCTGTATCAATTCCTCTTTTAACGTCCATTGGGTTCATTCCAGCAGTAACATACTTGCAACCTTCCTTTACAATTGATTGTGCAAGTATTGTTGCAGTAGTTGTTCCATCGCCTGCTTCATCATTTGTTTTGCTGGCAACTTCTTTAACCATTTGAGCACCCATGTTTTCAAATTTGTCTTCTAAGTCAATTTCTTTTGCAACAGAAACACCATCTTTAGTTGTCCTTGGAGCCCCATAAGATTTGTCTATAACAACATTTCTTCCTTTTGGTCCAAGTGTAACTTTTACAGTATTTGCCAATATATCAACTCCTCTTAACATCGCCGATCTTGCTTCAGAGTCGAATTTTACTATTTTAGCCATTATAAACTCCTTGTATTAATTTATTTACTTGTTGAAATACCCATAATGTCTGACTCTTTCATTATGCTGTATTCTTTTCCATCAATTTTGACTTCGGTTCCTGACCATTTGCCAAATAGAACCTTGTCTCCAACTTTAACATCCATTGGAATTATTTTTCCATCTTCAGTTTTTGCTCCACCACCAATGGCAACTACTTTGCCTTCCTGTGGTTTCTCTTGAGCTGTATCTGGTATGATAATGCCTCCTGCAGTTTTTTCACTGCTATCCAGGACTTCGATTAAAACTCTATCGTGTAACGGTTTAAATTTCATATAAAACTCCTATAAATATGAGGGTCATATAGCTATGAGTTCATTTTATTTCAAGGAGATTGGTCAAAATTATAAGCTAAAAAAACCAAGAAATATGGTTATTTTTAAGTTATATCTGAAAAATGACCAAAAACTTAGACGATATAGGACTGAAATCTGTTGTAGATCATTATGACTTATTCTTTATAGATTTATGGGGCGTTGTACATAATGGAATTGAACTTTTTAAGGAATCTATTGATGCTTTAGAAAAGTTATTAGAAAAAAATAAAGATCTAGTCTTACTCACTAATGCTCCTAGACCCAATAATGATGTAAAAAATTTTTTAAAAAAAATGGGATTAGAAGAAAAATATTATTCAAAAGTATATACATCTGGGGAAGCAGCTTTAAATTATTTAACATCAAACTTTAAAGACAAAATCTTTTTTCATATTGGGCCACCTAGAGATTTTGGATTATTTAATGATTTTAAAAAAAACAAAATACAAAAAATCAGTGAAGCCAATTATTTACTTTGTACTGGCTTATTTGATGAGCAGGACAAAGAATTGTCATACTATAAAACACTACTAAAGAATGAAATAGATAAAATTATGATTTGTACCAATCCAGATTTAATTGTCGATAGAGGAAAAAAAAGAGAATTTTGCGCAGGATCAGTTGCAAAAGTTTTTGAAGAGATTGGAGGAACAGTAGAATACTTTGGCAAACCTCACCCAAAAGTTTATAATCTTGCAGCAAATATAAATAACAAAAAAGTTTTTTGCATAGGAGATAATTTAAATACAGACATTAAAGGAGCAAATAATCAAAATTTTGCTAGCTTATTAATTACAAATGGAATTCATAGACAAGAAGTGGAAAATGAAAATTTTGAAAAAATTATGAAAAAATACAAAACTAAAGTTGATTACACACAATCAAAATTAAAATGGTAAAAAAATTGAAGTTATATAAAAATTTTTCAGTTTCCAAAAATCATAAAAATTCAATTTTATTAATTGGTAATTTTGATGGTTTGCATATTGGACATCAAAAGCTATTTAATTTTGCCAAAAAATATAAAAAAAAATTTAAAATAAAAATTGGTGTATTAACCTTTGATCCTATGCCCAAAATGTTTTTTGATAAAAAATTAAAAAACTTTAAAATTTCTAATCTAAATCAAAAAATAAATTCCTTTGAGAAATTTAAAATAGATTTTGTTGTAATTAAAAAGTTTGATAAAAAATTTTCAAAAATGAATTACATAAAATTTATAGAAAATGTTTTATTCAAGAAATTAAACCCAAAATATATTTTTGTTAGTAATAATTTTAGGTTTGGTAATAAAAGAGAAGGAAATGTAAATAAATTAAAATTTTTTGAAAAAAAATATAATTTTAAAATAATTAATCCTGAACCACTAAAGAAAAAAACTAAAATTATTTCATCTACATTAATTAGAAAATTAATATCTAATGGGAAGATTAATATTGTTAATAGATATTTAAATCGAAATTGGTCTATAAATGGAAAGGTAAGTGTGGGAAGAAAAATGGGTCGAAAAATTGGATTTCCAACATGCAATATTAAACTTAACGATTATACTATTGCAAAATCCGGAGTATATGCAGTGAATATTTTAATAAATAAAAATAAAAAATTATTAAAGGGAATTGCAAATTTAGGTTACAGGCCAACTTTTAATCAAAAAGAAATACTTTTAGAGGTTCACATATTTAATTTTTCAAGGAATCTTTATAATAAGCACTTAACTATTGAGTTTATAGACTTTATAAGAAAAGAAAGGAAATTTAAAAATATAAACCAATTAAAAAAACAAATTAATTTAGACATCAGAAGAGCAAAAAAATTAAATTAAAATAATGAGTAAAAGCAATATCAATCTACCAAAAACTGCTTTTTCAATGAAAGCTAATTTACAAAATAAAGAACCTGGAATAATTGATTACTGGGATAAAATTGATTTGTATAACAAGTTAAGATCTTCTAGCAAAGGAAAAACAAAATTCGTTCTTCATGATGGTCCTCCATATGCCAATGGAGATATTCACATGGGAACAGCACTTAATAAAATTCTTAAAGATGTAATAGTAAAATTTCATCAGATGAAAGGAGAAGATTCTATTTATGTGCCAGGTTGGGATTGTCATGGTTTGCCGATTGAATGGAAAATTGAGGAACAATATAAAAAAAACAAAAAAAATAAAAATGAAGTCCCAATAAATGAATTCAGAAAAGAATGTAGAGATTTCGCAAAGAAATGGATTGAGGTACATAAAAAGCAATTTAAAAGACTTGGGGTAGTTGGAGATTGGGATAATTATTATTCTACAATGAGTTTTGATGCTGAAGCTCAAATAGTTAGAGAGCTTGGTAAATTTTTAAAAGAAGGAAGTCTTTACAGAGGTTATAAACCTGTTCTTTGGTCCACAGTAGAAAAGACAGCATTAGCAGATGCAGAAGTTGAATACATGGATCATAAGTCCGATACAATTTATGCAGCATTTAATATCAAAAAATCAAAAAATGAAAAACTTTTAAATACCCAAATTATAATTTGGACTACAACCCCATGGACTATACCAGCTAATAGAGCTTTGGCTTACAATGAAAATTTAAAATATGTAATTATTAAAATAGAAGATCAATCTGATTTTAAAGATAAACAAATAATAGTAGCAGAAGATTTGTTAAAATCTTTAATAGATGATTGTAGTATCAAAAAATTTAAAAAAGTTTTAACTTTATCAGGAAAAGAATTTGAAGGAACAATATGTAGTCATCCATTTTCAAAAATTGGATTTGACTATGATATTCCAATGCTAAGCGCAAATTTTGTTACAACAGAACAAGGTTCAGGTATTGTCCATTGTGCACCAAGCCATGGTCCTGATGATTTTAATTTGTGTTTAAAAAATAATATAAAAGCTGAAGAAACTGTAGATGATGATGGGAAATATACAAAGCATGTTCCAACTTTTGAAGGTATACATATTTTTAAGGCTAACAAAATAGTTATAGAAAAACTAAAAGAACAAAAAAATTTATTATCTAGCGGAGAATTAATTCATTCCTATCCTCATTCTTGGCGCTCTAAAGCACCCTTGGTTCATAGAGCAACACCCCAATGGTTTATTTCGATGGAAAGTCACGGTTTGAGAAAGAAAGCTTTAAAATCTATAGATGAAACTAATTTTTATCCAAATAAAGGAAAAGAAAGACTTAGATCAATGATAGAATTGAGGCCTGATTGGTGTGTTTCAAGACAAAGAGTATGGGGAGTTCCTATTCCTGTTTTTATGTCAAAAAAATCAAATGAAGTTTTAATAGACGACGAAGTTAATGAAAATATTGCCAGTATATTTGAGAAAGAGGGGGCTGACTGCTGGTTTGAAGGAGATGCTCAAAGATTTTTAGGCAAAAAATATAAAATTGAGGATTATGAAAAAATGACTGATATTGTTGAGGTTTGGTTTGATAGTGGTTCTACTCATGCCTATGTTCTTGAAAAAAGAGAAGATTTAAAATGGCCTGCTTCTATGTATCTTGAAGGTTCAGATCAGCACAGAGGTTGGTTTCATTCATCATTATTAGAGTCTTGTGGAACAAGAGGTAGAGCTCCTTTTGAATCTATATTGTCCCATGGATTTGTTGTTGATGGAAAAGGCTTAAAAATGTCAAAATCTCTTGGAAATATTATTGCACCAGAAGACATTTTAAAAAAGTATGGAGCTGATATCCTAAGGATTTGGGTAGCGGCTTCTGATTATGCTGAAGATTTAAGAATAGATTATTCAATTTTGGAGCAGCATGCAGAATCTTACAGAAAAATTAGAAACACTTTTAGATATATTCTTGGAAATTTAAATGACAAATTTGAAAAAGTTGATTTTGAAAAAATTAATACAAGTAATTTTCCTGAGTTAGAACAGTATATGTTGCATAAAATATATAATCTCAATATTTTATTTGAAAAGAATTTTGAAAAATATAATTTCCATACTATTTATAAGGAAATAATAAATTTTTGCACATCTGATTTATCAGCTTTTTATTTTGACATTAGAAAAGATGCCTTATACTGCGATTCTCTAGAGAGTAAAAAAAGAATTTCAACTATAGAGTTTTTAAATATTGTCCTTGAAATATTATTAAAATGGTTTGCACCAGTATTATCATTTACAACTGAAGAAATTCATTCACTTCTTAAAATAAATGAAAAAGGAAGTATTCATCTAGAAAAATTTCCATCAATTCCATCAAACTGGAATAATCCAGATTTAAATAATAAATGGACAGATCTTATAAAAATAAGGAATAAATGTAATAGCAGCATAGAGTTGAAAAGAGCATCTAAAGAAATTGGTTCAAGTTTAGAAGCAAATTTAAAAATACTTTTAAATGATAAACTAATTCTATTATCTAAAGGAACTGATTTTTCTGAACTATGCATTACATCTGGAGCAGATGTAGATAAAATTAAAAAAGATGATGGAGAAGAAATTATTGTTGAGACAAACAAAGCTGAGGGTAAAAAATGCAGTGTTTGTTGGAAAATTAAAAAAGATAAGTGTGAAAGACATGGATGTGTAATAAAATAATTAATGTATAAATTATTTTTTAAAAAAACTTTTATATATTTTGGGATCGTTTTATTTATTTTTTTAGTAGATAGAATTTCAAAGTTATATATACTTTCTGTCTTAGAAGATTTAGGTTTTGTAGATATAAATATTAATTCCTATATCAATTTTATTTTAGTTTGGAATACTGGCATAGCTTTTGGACTTTTGTCTTTTGATCAATCAGAAATGTATAATCTAATGACAATCTTAATAATTTTTATTAATTTGTTCATCATATATTTGATAATTAAATCAAAAGATAATACTGCATATTTTTTTATAATTATTTTGGGAGGATCTTTGGGCAACTTATTTGACCGTATTTATTATTCTGCAGTTCCAGATTTTATAGATATCAGCTATAAAGGCTTTCATTGGTTTGTTTTTAATGTTGCTGATATATTTATATCTTTAGGAATTATTTGTCTTATTTTTGCTGAATTATTGAATTATAAAAAGAAAAATGAAATTTAAAAAAATAATTATACTTTTATTTTCAGCACTTTTTTTAGTTTCCTGCTCGAATGCGAAAGATGCTCTTCAAGGAAAAAAAAGATCTGAGAATAGTGATGAATTTTTAGTAGAAAAAAAGAATCCTTTAACTGTTCCTCCTGATATAGATGAGTTACCAGAACCCCTAGATCAAGAGGAGCAAAGTCAAATAGAAAATCAAGATGATATTCAAATTAAACAAGTTTTAAATGTTGATGAAAACAAAGATTCAAATAATGAGAGTAATAATGAAAATCAAAACAGTTTAGAAAAATCAATATTGGAAAAGATAAGTGATTAAATATGTTAACTTCAAATATTAAATTTAAAAATTTTAATATTTCAAGGTTTAAAAAATTTAAAAATTTTAAAAATGAAAAATGGTTTAAAAAAATAAGACTTCTCGATTCTTTAAAACCAAATTATAAATATAGTTATACAAAAGAACAAATTAAAAAAATTATTAAAAGTAAAAATTTTAGATTAATTGGTATGGGAGGATCAACTTTAGGAGTTGAAGCAATATATCAATTTTTAAATCATAAAATAAAAAAAAACTTTATATTTATAAATAATTTAAATTCAAAACTAAAAAATTCAGAAAAAAAAATAAAAGCAACTAATATAATTATATCTAAATCTGGAAATACTCTAGAAACAATTGTAAATTCCAACAGATTAATAAATGATAGTAAAAATATTTTTATTACTGAAAATAAAAAAAGCTACTTAAGTAGTCTTGCTTATGAGTTGAAAGCAGAAATTATAGAACATAAAAATTATATAGGAGGTCGTTATTCTGTTTTATCAGAGGTTGGAATGTTGCCTGCAGAAATTATGGGTCTTAATGAAAAAAAATTTAAAAAATTAAATTACTTAATCAATAATAAGATTTTTTTAAGTGAGTTAATAAAAAATGTTGGTGCAATTTTAAAGTTTGTTAAAGAAAAAAAATCTAATTCAATAATTTTAAATTATGATAATAAATCAGAAAACTTACTTAAATGGTATCAGCAATTAGTTGCAGAAAGTTTAGGAAAAAAATCCAAAGGAATACTTCCTGTTATATCTACCATGCCAAAAGATAATCATAGCTTATTACAATTATATTTAGATGGAACAAAAAATAATTTCTTCACTTTTTTCTCTGCAGCAGACAAAAAACCAGAAATGATAAATAATAAATTTCTTCAAAAAACACATAATTATCTTAAAAATAAATCCTTTTCAAAAATTCTTAATGCTCAAAAAAGTGCTACTGAAAAAGTTTTTTTTAAAAAAAAATTACCGTTTAGATCTTTTGAAGTAAAAATAAGAAATGAAGAAGCGCTAGGCGAATTGTTTTGTTTTTTCATTTTGGAAACAATCTTGCTCGGAAGAGCACTAAAAGTTAATCCATTTGACCAACCATCTGTTGAATTAATCAAAAAAGAAACTAAAAAAATATTAATTAATTAATTTTTTAAGAATATTATTCTTGATATTCCATACTTAACAGATCTTTTTATAGTAAATTTGTTACCAATATCATCTTTTGTTTTCTTATGACGATGCAACACAATTAATCCAGATTCTTTTAATAATTTAAATTTAGTTATACTTTCTAAGATTATTTTTAAGTTTTCTTCTTTGTAGGGAGGATCTAAAAAAATTAAATCCATCTTTTCACTATTTAACTTTTTATTCATAAAAAAACTAAAAACATCTTCGTCGTGTATTCTTGTTTTTTTTTCACACTTCAGTTTTTTTATATTTTTGTCTAAAATTTCTATTGACTGTGGGTAATTTTCCACAAAGTAAACTTTTGCAGAACCTCTTGATATACACTCTAACCCAAAAGATCCAGTTCCCGCGAATAAATCAAGGACTGATGAATTATTCAAATTTATTTTAGAATCTTTAGAATGTTCAAGGATGTTAAAAATAGACTCTTTGACCAAGTCTTTTAGTGGTCTAGTATTTTTGTCGAAAGCTTCTAATATTTTAACACCTTTAAATGTTCCTCCAATTATTCTCATTTATCTATAATTTTAAAACCAATATCTTTTCTAAAAAAACCATTCTCCCAATTTAACTGTTCTATAAGTTTTATAACTCTTTCTCTTGAGCTTTTAAATGAATTAGATAGAGAGACAAAGTTTAAAACCCTTCCACCATTTGAAAATATTTCATTTCCTTTACCTGTTGTTCCTGCATGAAAAATAAAATCATTATTATTTAATGTTAAATTATTTAAATTATTTATTTTAATATTATTTTTGAATTTATCTGGATATCCTCTGGAACATAATACGATGCATAAACTTTTTTCTTCTTTCCATTCTATATTCATATTATCTAATTCTTGATTGCAGCATGCATTAAAAATGTCAATTAAGTCAGTCTTTAAAAGAGGTAAAATTGTTTGACACTCTGGGTCTCCCATTCTTACATTGTATTCAATCAAGAAAGGTTCATTATCTAATATCATTAAACCAGCATAGAGAAATCCTTTATACTTCTCGCCCATTTCTTGCAGCGCTTTTAAAGTTGGGGAAATTATTTTATCAATAATTTTAATTTCTAAGGATTCGTTTATTAACCCTGATGGACTGTACGCACCCATTCCTCCAGTATTTTTTCCTTCATCTCTTTCATTAACTCTTTTATGATCTTGTGCAGTCTTAAATATTTTAAAATTTTTTCCATCACAAACAATAAAAAAACTCATTTCTTCACCATTTAAAAATTCTTCAACTAGTATTTTTTTTGCTACTCCAAATTTTCCATCAAAAACTTCATTCACAGCTTCTATCGCCTCAGATAAGTTTTTTGATATATAAACTCCTTTTCCAGCCGCTAATCCGTCCGCCTTAACAACTATTGGAAATTTTGAATTTTTTAAAAACTTTATGGCATCTTCCTTTTTTTCAAAAATTCCAAAGTTTGCTGTTGGAATATTATATTTTTTACAAATATTTTTTGTAAAAGTTTTTGATCCCTCCAATTGTGAAGGTATTTTTCTAGGACCGAAAACTTTAATGTTGTTGTTTTCTAAGTAATCTACAATGCCATTTACCAATGGTTTTTCTGGACCAACTATAACCAGATCAACTTTTGATTCTTTTAAAAATTTTAAAATTTTTTTAAAATTATTAATATCTAAATTTATATTTTCTGCTAATTCTTGAGTTCCAGCATTACCTGGCAGACAGTATATTTTGCTTACTTTTGGGGATATAGAGATTGTTTTACAAATGGCATGCTCTCTACCCCCACTTCCTATGATGCAAATAATCATATATAAATACACTTCTACATAATGAAAAATAAATTAGCCAGAATAAAATACTTGCCTAATAATTTTGAGATTCTCGAAGAAGGCGATCATGTTATTTGTGCAATTTCTGGAAAGAAAATATTTTTAGATAAATTAAATTATTGGAATGTTGAACTTCAAGAGCCTTATTTTTCCCATATTGAAGCCTCACAAAAGAGAGAAGAATTATTTAAAAAAAATTGATTTATTTCCATCGATCATGCGACCAAATCCATTGATCAGGATTTTTTAGAATCATTTTTTCTAATACTTTATTAAGTTTAGATGTTATTTGTTGATGAGATAAATTATCATCAAATTTCAATGGTTTTTTAAAATATAGTTTAAAATGATAGTTTCTAACCCTTTCAATATAGACTGGAATAATGCTGCATCTGTATTTTTTTACTAATTGTGCTGGTATTGTTGTAGTTTTTGCAGAACGGTTAAATAGTTCTATATCCTCACCTTCACTTACTCTTTGATCAATCATTAATGCAACAGAAAAATTTTTTTTAAATAAATTTAATAAATCTCTAGTACCACTTTTACCTTTTTTTATTTGGTTTCTACATATGTAGTTTTTTCTAATATTTTCCATAACTATATTTAAAAATGGATTATTAAGAGGTCTGTAAATTGCACATAAATCTATACCTGCTTTTTCTATTTCCATTGCCATTAGCTCGAAATTATTAAAATGTCCTGATATAAATACTGCCTGCTCATTATTATTTTTAATTTCATATAAATAATTTAAACCTTCAATTTCAATAAATTGATTTAAATCATTATTTCTAAATTTTTTTAAGTAAACATATTCAGATAGTATTCTACCATAATTGCCCCACATATTCTTAATTATAGATTTTCTGTCTTCTTTAGAGACACCAATATTAGAATTACTTAAATTACTTTGAATCTTAGTATTTGGTCGAAATAAAGGGCCAATTTTTTTTCCAATAATTGCTCCAAAGTTCGAAGCGTTTTTATAACCAATTATTTTAAAAATAATTAATAAAGTATAAATAAAAATAAATTCGAAAAAATACTTTATTGTTTTCATAATTTGTTTTTAATTAAATTTATAAATTCACTTTTATTTTCAATTTCTAAATCAATTTCAATATACTCAAAACTTTTTTTCATTTTATCATTTAATCTAGAATAGTCTTTTTCGGTTGTAACAAGCAAGACATCTTGCTCTTTTAATTTAAGAAGGTAATTGTAGTCTTTATTGGAATAATTATGATGGTCTGGAAATGAGAACGTTTTTTTAACATTAATATTATTTTTTTTTAAAAGATTAAAAAAGTTTGATGGGTTTCCAATTCCAGCAAAAGCTACAACTTTTTTATTTTTAAACTTATCGGGATTTTTAATTTTGTATGTTGAGTAAAATATTTTTATACTTTTTTTTACTCTTTTTATTTTATTCTCAAATTCCAAATTTTTGTCCCCATTAATAAAAATACAATCAGCTTTTTTAATTGATGAAAAACTTTCCCTTAATGGTCCAGATGGAATTATAAAACCATTTCCAACTAGCTGTTTTGAATTAAAACATAAAATTGAAAAATCTTTTTTTATTGAAAAATCTTGAAAACCATCATCTAAAATTGCAACATCATGACCAGATAAAATTAATGAACTAATTGCTTTTTTTCTATTTTTATTTGTAAAAGTTTCTCCAATTTTTTTTAACATTTGAATTTCATCATATAAATAATCATAACCCTTTTTTATAAAGCCTGGATTTTTTTCATTAGATTTAATAATTTTAAATATTTCTAGAGCAAGGGGGGTTTTGCCCGTTCCCCCCACATAAATATTGCCCACACAAATAATTGGTATAGGGAATTTTTTTTCAACTTTAAATAATCTAACTAACAATGAAACTAATAAGAATATGATAGAAAACGGGTATAATATTACTGACCAAAAAGATAATCTTGAATAATCCCAAAACTCTGGTTTTTTGAAATTCATAAATTAACAATATTTATTAATTTCTTTTTCATTATTTAATAAAATTTGATTACCTGTATAGGACAATTTTTTTATAATTTGTTGGGAATAATTTATTTTTCGATCAAATTTAATTACTAATTTTTCTAAGTCCCTTAACGAATTAACTTTTGCTGAAATTCCTTGTTTTTTTAGAAAATCGTAAACCTCTATAAAATTTTCTATATTAGGACCATGAATAATTCTATTACCCAATCTAGCTGCCTCGAGTGGGTTTTGCCCACCATGAGAATATATAGATTTTCCCATGAATGTAGTTTTAGATAATTTTAAAAAGGATTTTGTTTCTCCAAAAGTATCTACAAGATAAATATCGGTATCGCTTTTAATTGGTTTATTCGACGTATGTAAATGAACATTTAATTTATTTGAAATTAATTCTTCTTTAATTTCATGAGATCTATCAATATGCCTAGGTATTATTATAGAAATTATATTTTTATATTTTTTCTTTAAGTTATTATGTACTTTTCCACAAAATAATTCTTCACCTTTATGAGTACTTACTGCAGCTAAAATAATTTTCTTTTTTCTCAATTTTTTTTTTATTTTTAAATTTAATTCATTTTTTAAATCAGAATAACTCTGGGAAAACTTTAGATTACCAATTTTTTTAATATTTTTTGCTCCCAAAATTTTTAAATAACTATTAGTTTCTTTATTTTGACTCAAACATAAATCAAATTTATTAAAAATTTTTTTTGCAAAATAAATAATAAATCTCCAGTTTTGAAATGATTTTTTCGTAATTCTTGCATTTAATAAAATTAGTGGAATATTTTTTTCTTTTATTTTTATTATCATGTTTGGCCAAATTTCAGATTCTATAAAAAAAACTGCCCTAGGACTCCAGTGATTTAAAAATTTTTCTACTAAAAATTCTGTATCTAATGGAAAAAATTGATGAAATGTTTTTTTCAATTTTAATTTTTCTATTATTTTTGCTGAACTTAAAGTATTTGATGTAATTAAAATTTTTTTAATATTTTTTCTTTTTTCAAGTTTTTCAATTAGAGGAACAACGCTCAGTATTTCACCAACACTTGATCCATGGAACCATATTAAATTATTATTTTTATTTTTTTTATTAAATTTTCCAATTTTTTCTAAAAATCTTTTTGGATGCTCTTTTTTTTTAAATATTCTATAAATTATTATTAATGGTGAAACTAGAAAAATGAAATTTAATACCAATCTATAAAAAAATAGCATTAATCTTTTCTTAACTGTTTGTCATAGAAGTTTTTATAAGTCTCAGATTTTTGTAACAATTCTTTATGATTTCCTTCTGCTACAATTTTTCCATCATCAACCACACATATTGTTTTAGAATTCATTACTGTAGAAAGTCTATGAGCTATTACCAATGTTGTTCTATCTTTTGTAAGCAGTTTAATTGCTTCTTGAATCTTACTCTCAGTTTCAGCATCTAGAGATGAGGTAGCTTCGTCTAGTAAAATAATTTTACTTTTTTTTAACATAGCTCTAGCTATTGACAGTCTTTGTTTCTCTCCGCCTGAAAGTCTATAGCCATTTTCTCCTATAACTGTATCAAATTTATTAGGTAATTTATCAATAAACTCATCACAATATGAAAGTTTTGCAGCTTTAAAAATTTCATCGTCTGTAGCATCTAAATTTGCATAAGCTATATTATTTTTAATAGTATCATCAAACAAAGTAGTATCTTGATTAACAAGTGAAATATTATTTCTCAAAGAAGATATTGAAACATTATAAATTGACTGCCCATCAATTAGTATATCTCCCGAAACTCTATCATAAAACCTTGGTATTAAATTTAGTATTGTTGTTTTTCCAGCACCACTGTGCCCAACTAATGAAGTCATTTCACCACCAATAATATTAAAATTGATTGATTTTAAAACTTCTCTCTCTTCATTATTATATTTAAAGCTTACATCTCTAAAATTTATTTCACCATTTTCTGTTTTTAACAACAAAGCATTAGATTTTTCTTTAATATTATTTTCTTGTTCAATGATTGGTAAAATTCTTTTTGCTGCCGATAGTCCCTGATTAATTGCCATATTGATAGTGGCTAAAGACCTAACTGGTTGATAGGCTAACATCATCGCAGCCAAAAAAGAAAAGAAATTATTAATATCTAGTTCTTGCTTTATTATTAAATTACCAGAATAGTAAATTAATCCACCAATCATTAATCCAGTTAAGGTTTCCATTATTGGAGAGGCCCTTACTAAAACCATAGCGGTTTTTATTAGTTTTTCTTTTAAATTATCTATGAATTTTTCAGCTCTAGAAAATTCATAATTTTCCTTTTGAAAAATTTTAATTACTTTATGATTCTTAAATATTTCCAACATATATGAGTAAAGAATACCTGAACTTTCTTGGGCTTGAGTTGTTATTTTTCCAATTCTTTTACCCAGTGATTTTGCAGCAAAGGAGGCAAGAGGTATCATTATTAATGCAAAGATTGCCAATCTCCAGTTTTGGTAAAACATAACCCCAATCAAGCCTAAAAGAGTTAATGAATCTTTTGCTATATTTAATATAACTACACTAATTAAATTTGTCATCATAGAAACGTCAAAGTTTAGATGAGAAATAAATTTTCCTGAATGCTTTTTGTCAACTGTTTCTGCATCTGCTTTTATTATTGATTTCATTAATTGTAATTGAAGAATTTTAGTCACCTCCTGTGCAACTTTGATTAAAGTTATTTTAGCAACATAGAGCGACAAACCTTTGGTTGCAAAAGCTACAACTATGGCTGCCGGTATAAGTAATATTAATGTTTGATCCTTTTCAATAAAAATTTTCTTAATAGCTGGATCCAACAACCACGCTATTGCAGAAGTACTTCCAGCTACCAATAATGTAAAAAAAATAGAAAATAATATTTTTGGTAAAAATTCTTTTGTATAATTATTATAAAGTTTTTTTAATATTTCTATGTTATTCATAAATTTATAAAATTTTACCAACTAATAAATTTAAAAAAATTATTAAACCCAAATAATTATTTGACTTGAATAATTTTAGACAATTGCTTGAGCTTTTAATATCTAATTTACCTACTTGATAAATAAAGAAATGTAAAAATGGTATTATTAAAAATAAAAAATAAATAAAACTAAATTTCATTAAATATCCTAAACTTACCAAAGATAAAAAACTTGCTAGATAAAATAGATACAACATTTTCTTTGGATTATCTTTAAATTTTATAGAAGTCGATTTAACTCCAATTATTTCATCGTCCTTAATATCTTGGTATCCATAAATCGTGTCATATCCGAGTGTCCAAAATATGGCCCCCAGATACAGAATAATTGGAGACAAACTAATACTTTCATGAACTGATATCCACCCTAATAACAACCCAAAGTTAAATGTTATTCCTAAAAATAGTTGAGGCCAATAAGTGAATCTTTTCATTAAAGGATAAGAAAACGCTAGCGGCATTGAAGCAATCGCTATAATTATTGTTAGAAAATTAAAATTAATTAAAACTATAAAAGCCATCACACACAAAATTAATGCATAAAAAGAAGCCAAAAAAATAGAAATTTTTCCGGAAGCAATTGGTCTATTTTTTGTTCTTTCAACTTTTTTATCAAAATTTCTATCAACTATGTCATTCACAATACATCCCGCAGATCTCATAAAAACTGAACCTAGGAAAAACAAGAGTAAATAAAAAAAATATGTATTTAAATTATTTTCAAAGTTATATGCAATTGTTAGACCCCATAAACAAGGCCAGAATAACAACATATAACCTATTGGCTTATCTAATCTTGTAAGTTGAATAAATAATTTAAGATTTTTCATTTAATTTTCTTGTAAATAACAAAGGCTAGATTCATAATCAAATTGATTCGTATGAATATAGATTACACAGTAACAGCACTAATGTTTCCGGCAATACCTTTACTCATGAGCGTTTATAGCAATAGATTTCATACTTTAAGTAAACTTATACGAGAGCTTCATGATGAACATGTTTATGAAAAACATATACCGCCAGAGTGGAAAAAACAGTTCATGAACTTAAGTAGCAGAATTACAATTATTAGATGGACCATAATGTTTGCTTCATTTGGATTTTTATTTAATATGTTAACAGTTTTTGCTCTTTATCTAGATGAGATTTTTTTAGCTAGAATAATTTTTGGTTCTTGTTGTTTATCAATGATAATATCTATTATATTTTTTATTAGAGAAATTCAAATATCAACAAATGCGCTAAGGTTACACATGTCCGATATGGATGTTAAGATAGATTAATTAGGAATAATTACTGCGGGACCTAAAATTTTTCTTCCCTCCAAATCTTTATGTGCTTGAATAATATCTTCTAATTTATATTTTTTAAAAATTTCAATTTTTACCTTTCCAGATTTAATTTTTTCAAACATAGTTGATGCAGCTTCCTCTAACTCTTCTCTAGTACTTAAATATTGTTGCATCGAAGGTCTTACAAAAAATAATCCTTTTGGTTGCAACATTTGTGGCACGTTAATATCTGAAAGTGGTCCTGATGCATTTCCAAATGAGATCATCATTCCTCTCATCTTTAAACACTGTAGTGAACCCTCTAAAGTATCTTTACCAACTCCATCGTAAACAACAGGAACACCTTTGCCATCAGTCAATTCTTTTACCTTAGTAGCAAAATTATCTTTTGAATAATTTATTACATGGTCGTAACCAAATTTTTGAGCGACTTCAATTTTTTCTTCTGATCCAACAGTTCCAATTATTTTACATCCCAAACTTTTTGCCCATTGGCCAAATATTTGCCCAACACCACCTGCGGCTGCATGAAACAAAACAGTATCACCCGATTTAACTTTGTAAGTTTGATGCAAAAGATAATAAGTAGTTAAACCTTTTGTCATTAAAGTTGCTGCTACTTCTAAATCAACTCCATCAGGTATTTTAACAAGTTTACTAGCCGGAAAGTTTCTGTGTGTTGAATAAGAACCCAAAGGTATCGCAGCATATGCTACTTTCTCTCCAGCTTTAAAATTTTTAACATTAGAACCAACTTCAGTAATTATTCCAGCACCTTCAAGACCTAATCCTATTGGAAGTTTTAAAGGATAAAGACCAGATCTGTGGTAAGTATCAATATAATTTAAACCGATTGCTTTTTGTTCAATAGTGACTTCATTTTCCCCAGGTTTTTCTAAAATTATATCTTTTAGTTCTATTACTTCTGGTCCACCAGTTTTATTTATTATTGCAGCTTTCATTATTTTACAAATGTACCATTATGATAATCTTGAACTGCTTGCAAGATCTCTGATTTAGTATTCATTACAAAAGGTCCTCCTCTAACGATTTCTTCATTAATAGGCTTGCCAGAAATCAAAAGGAATTTTGATTTTGACTTTGCTCTAACATTTAAATTTTCACCCTTTTCTAGTAATATTAAGTTACTGTCTTTAATTTTTTCATGATTTTTTGTACCAATTTCTATTTCTCCGTTAATTAAATAAATAAATGAGTTATGAGTTGATAATAGTTTAAAATTAAACTCTTTATCTTTGATTAATTCTACATCAAAATATATCGGTTCAATGTTATGACCTTTAACAGGACCTTCTGCTTTTTCAAATTTTCCAGCAATAACTTTTACTTTTTTTTCATCATCTTTATGAACACTCATTTTATCAGAGTCAATGTAGATATAATCAGGCTTGCTCATCTTTAATTTAGCTGGCATATTAATCCATAATTGAAATCCATGAAGTTGACCCTCAGACATTGCAGGCATTTCAGAATGAATTATACCGCTACCTGTTTTCATCCATTGAACATCGCCTGAAGACATTCTACCTTTAGCACCAGTACTATCTTCATGTTCAAATTCACCTTGAAGCATATAAGTCACTGTTTCAATTCCTCTATGAGGATGAGGAGGAAAACCTCCAATATAATCATCTTTATTTTCTGATCCAAATTCGTCTAACATTAAAAAAGGATCAAAGTAATTTGGCTCAACTCCAATGCTTCTTTTTAATTTTACTCCAGCTCCATCAGAGGCAAGGATTGGATTAATAATTTGTTTTATTTCAATATCTGACATTTTATTTATTTAATTTATTGTCCAAACTAAAACCTTTAGCACCATTTACAAAAAGTATTAAAAAACCACCAGCAAGGGCAATATTTTTTAAAAAAGATGTAAACTGCATTTGATCTTCAAAATTGATATGAAATATAACCGCAGTAGCTATACAAAATAAACTTAACAAGCCAGCAGCTAATTTTGTTTTATAGCCAATAATAATTAAAACTGGACCTAAGATCTCCAAAATAATTGCTGGAATTAATAATATTCCAGGCATACCAAAGCTTTCCATCCAGCCAATAGTCCCTTCGTAGTTATTAATTTTAAAAATTCCATTTAAAAGGAATAATGACGAAATTAAAATTCTTCCAACTAGGTCTGCTATATTTGTCATATCAATTTATTAATTATTTTTTTTCTATAAAATATCAATGAGTTGATTTAACCCACTAATTTCATTTTTAGGTTTATAATCAAGATTATCAAAAATATTTTTATTCCTATTTACCCAAACAGAAGAAAATCCATAATTTCCACCACCAGAAACATCCCAAGTATTTGCACTTAAAAAAGCAACTTCTTCATGTTTTATATTGTATTTTTTAATTGGCATATCATAGACTCTGGAACTTGGCTTATATATTTTAACTTCTTCAATTGAAAAAATATCATCAAAAAAATTTTTTAATTTATTACTTTCAACTAGTTCATTAAGTAAAGAAGGTGTTCCGTTTGATAGTATAGCTAATTTATATTTTTTTTCTTTAAGCTTTTCTAAAGTTTCTTTTACTTCTGGGTAGGGTGATAAAATTCTATATAAATCTAATAGTTCATTTTTCATAGCTCTATCTATATTAAATGCCTGCATAGATTTATCTAAGCTATCTTCTGTAATTTGCCAAAAATCTTTATGTCTTCCCATTAGACTTCTGAGCCATGTATATTCTAATTGTGTTTTTCTCCAGTAATTTGCAAAACTTTCCCATTTATCTCCAATTTTATTTTTACATTTCTCAGCTGCAGAATTAACATCAAATAAAGTTCCATAAGCATCAAAAATTATTGCTTTAATATTTTTCATAAATTAACTTGTATAGATGAGTAATATTAGATTATTTTTTAAAGAAAGTTTATCATTAAATTTAAATTCTACATTAGACCGATCTCAATCACACTATTTGTCAAAGGTCATGAGAATAAATATAGGAGAAAATTTTTCTTTATTTAATCAGAGCGGAGAGTGGGAAGCAAAAGTAGATAATATTAATAAAGGTATCGTAGAGTTTACAATCATGAAAAAATTAAGATCTCCAAATAATGAAAAAGAAATCTGGTTAGCATTTGCTCCAATTAAGTTAAATTATTTAAATTTAATGATTCAAAAGTCAACTGAAATTGGAATAACAAGATTTATACCAATATTAACTGAAAGAACAGTTGTTAGAAAATTAAATGAAAAGAGAATTAATAAAATTATTATTGAAGCATCTGAACAGAGTAATAGATTGAAAGTTCCATCTTTAGATAAGCTTACAAAGTTGGATACTTTTTTAAAATCAAATCAAAATACAAATATAATTTTTGGAGATTTAAATACGGATAACAAAAAAATAAATCTTAAAAATAAAGATCCATTATGTGTACTAATAGGTCCAGAGGGTGATTTTTCAATAAAAGAAAGAAAAAATATTTTAAAACTAAAAAATATAATACCACTTAAAGTAAATGATAATATTTTAAGATCTGAAACAGCAGCGATTTCAATTATATCAATAATAAGTTTTAATTTATTATCTTAAATATTTATTTATATTTTTGAAAATATCTTCATATTTTGCATGATGACTAATTCTGCTTAGATATTTCCCATTTTTTAATAAAATAATAGAAGAACTATGATTTATTAAATAGTTTCCATCTTCGGTAAAAATTTTTTCAGTAAGAACGCCCCAGGATTTAGACATAAGAAATACTTTTTTTGGATCTCCAGTAATTCCATAAATTTTATTCTCAAATGAATTTAAGTAATCTTTTATAACTTCTGCGCTATCTCTTTCTGGATCTATACTAACAAAAAAAACTTTAAATTTATTTTTCTTTTCTTGGTCTAAATTTTTTATTGCTAAATCCAAATTGTTTAATGTCATTGGACATACATCTGGACAATTTGTAAAACCAAAAAATATTGCAGTTAAAGGTCCTTCAAAAGAAGATTCTGTAATAATATCATTATTTACGTCATTTAATGAAAAAGAAGATCCTTGAAATTTTTTAACATAATCATTCTCTTTTTTTTCTATAGATAAGAATATAGGCAACATAACAAATAGAAAAATTACTAAACAACCTATAATAATTGTTATTGAAGTTTTTAAATTCATTGTTGTAAAATATTATTTAATAATTATATAAATACCATGTCCTCTATTATAAAGAAACTATTTGGCACACTTTTAGAAAAACCATGGGAAGAAAGCCAAGCTTTAATTGATAATAAGCATGTAGGCAAAACTTTTGGTGTTACTAATCAAATGTCAGCGGTTATTATAATATTTGGAATAAGTACAGCAATATTTAGTTTAATTTTTACAGCTTATCTTTATTCAATACCACCAGAACAAGATACTACCTTAATTTTAAAGAACAAATTTTTATGGATTAATACTTTAGTTTTAATTTTTGTAACATATTTTTTTAACAAAATAAGCAAAGATTTAAAAAATAATTTAACAAATAAAATAAAAAATAATATTGTTACCGTAGGAGTTTTAAGTTATTTATTTTTATTTTTGCAAATTATACTTTGGTATCAACTGATGAAACAAGGTCATTTTGTTTCAACAAATAATTATTTTTCTTCATACTATATTTTTACAGCATTGCATGGACTACATTTGTTAGGCGGTTTGTTTTTTTGGGGCAAAATAAGTTCAAGAATATTTAAATTGAAAGAGAAAGATTATTTTAAAGAGATAAGTAACCTACAAGCACTATCTCTTTATTGGTTATTTTTATTTATTGTTTGGTTAGTATTTTTTGGGATTATGTTCATTTACAACGATTCAGTTATAGCTTGGTGCAAATCATTAATTGCTTAAAAAAAAATTATAAAAATAGAACTAATATAACCCCAACAACTGCAATTATAGACAGCAATATATTTACAGACTTCAAATATTTTTTTGTTCTTGAATTGGTTTCCTTTTTTGAGAATGCTCCTGCACCCAAGGAAATAACAAAATAAAATAATAAAACCAGTATTAGAATAACAGCTAAAATTTCGATTTTACCAAGCATATAATCATTGTTATATTTGATATTTTGGCAGATTCTTAAGACATTTTGTCATAGGTTTTTATGTGATATTTATTCTATATAGGTCGTTATGCACGTAGGTATTATATTCTTTTTAGTAATTCTTGGATCAGTATTGTTCCATATTTTTACTCCTTGGTATTGGACAGATGTTGCTTCAAACTGGGGAGGAATGGATGATACCATTACTTTAACATTCTGGATTGGCGGAGGAGTTTTTATAGCTGTTTGTCTTTTCATGGTTTACTGTGTTTTTAAATTTTCTTATAAAAAAGATCGTAAAGCAGAATACAAACCTGAAGATAAAAAATTAGAAAAAATACTCACATGGGCAACAACATTAGGTGTAGCTGCTCTTTTAGCTCCAGGATTAATTATATGGAATCAGTATGTTAATGTTCCAAAAAATGCAATTGAGATAGATGTAATGGCATGGCAATGGGGATGGCAATATAGACTGCCAGGTGAAGATGGAAAATTAGGAACTACAAAAGTAGTTAATATAAATGACAATAATCCTTTTGGAATTAATTTAGATGATCCTTTCGGAAATGATGATGTAATGATTCAAAGCGATGTAATAAATTTAGAAAACAATAGGCCAGTTAAAATATTATTGAGATCAGTTGATGTACTTCATAATTGGTATGTTCCTCAATTTAGAGCAAAAATGGATGCAGTACCTGGAATTGTAACTTATTACTGGTTTGAGCCTAATAAAACTGGAGAGTTTGAAGTTTTGTGTGCTGAATATTGTGGAGTTGGGCATTATGCTATGAGAGGCGGTGTAGAAGTACAAGATAAACAAGACTATGATAATTGGCTTCAACAACAAGAAACATTTTCAGATTTAATAGCAAAACAAAAGATATTAGAAAACGAAAAAACAAAATTGGCAAAAAAATAAATTAAATGGTAAAAAATATATAAAGGAAAAAAATGTCAGAAGATTTTAGCGATAACAAAACAATACAAGCACAATCCTCAGAAACTATTTCTGGAGGAGGATCTGGAATAACACCAGATATGGATTATGTAAGGCCTGCTGAAGTTGGAGAACAGGATTTATATCATGGCCATAGTTTTATAACAAAATGGATTTTTTGCCAGGATGCAAAAGTTATTGGAGTACAATATTTTCTTTTAGCTACTTTTACAGGAATAATTGGTTTAATTCTTTCTTGGTTAATGCGTTTACAATTGGGTTTTCCGGGATTAGCTCCATTCATGACTGCAGAGCACTATTATCAATTTGTAACTATGCACGGAATGATAATGGTAGTTTATTTTTTAACCGCACTCTTTCTCGGTGGATTTGGAAATTATTTAATACCGTTGATGGTAGGAGCAAGAGATATGGTTTTTCCATATCTAAACATGGTAAGTTTTTGGAGTTTTTTTGTTGCAGTTGCAGTTTTATTAGCAAGTTTTTTTGTTCCTGGTGGGCCAACAGGTTCAGGCTGGACGCTTTATCCTCCTCAAGCAATTTTAGAAGGTACTCCAGGATCAGGATGGGGAATAATGTTGATGTGCATATCCCTAATTTTATTTGTAGCCGGATTTACTATGGGTGGTTTAAATTATTTAATTACAGTACTTCAAGCTAGAACAAGAGGAATGACGTTAATGAGAATGCCATTAACAGTTTGGGGAATTTTTACGGCTACAGTATTAGCAATGTTAGCGTTCCCAGCATTATTGGTAGGTGCATTAATGATGAGTTTAGACAATGTGCTTGGAACAAGCTTTTTCATGCCAACCATTTTAAAAGCAGGAGAAGTTTTAGAATATGGTGGCGGAAGTCCTATTCTTTTTCAACATTTATTCTGGTTCTTCGGACACCCTGAAGTTTATATTGTTGCACTTCCTGCATTTGGAATAATTTCAGATTTAATTTCTGTGCATGCTAGAAAAAATATATTTGGTTATAGAATGATGGTTTGGGCAATAGTGGGTATAGGAGCGTTAAGCTTTTTTGTATGGGCACACCACATGTATGTTAGTGGAATGAATCCTTGGTTTGGATTCTTTTTTGCAACTACCACTCTTATAATAGCTGTCCCTACGGCAATGAAAGTTTATAACTGGATATTAACGCTTTGGAGAGGAAACATTAGGCTTAACACTGTTATGTTATGGTGTTTAGGTTTTATTGTTACTTTCGTAAATGGTGGAATTACGGGAATTTTCTTAGGAAATGTTAGTGTTGATGTTCCATTGTCAGACACATATTTTGTTATTGCACACTTTCACATGGTTATGGGTATTGCGCCACTTATGGTAATTATGGGCGCTGTTTACCATTGGTTTCCATTAGTAGCAGGAAGGTTTTTGGATGAAAAATTGGGCAAATGGCATTTTTGGTTAACATTTTTAGGTGCTTATTCAATTTATTTCCCAATGCACTACTTAGGGTTTATTGGAGTACCAAGAAGATACTTTGAAATGTATGACAGTCCATATGTTGCATCCGCTGTTGGAATGAATGAATTTATTAGTTTAGCAGCCTTTATAGTTGGTGCCGCACAATTTATTTTAATTTACAATATTATTAAAACTTTAAAGACAGGTAAGCCCGCAGGACATAATCCTTGGCAGGCATGTTCACTAGAATGGTTAACACCAACAGTTCCACCTGAACATGGTAATTGGGGTGATAGACTTCCAACAGTTCATAGATGGGCTTATGATTATAGCGTTCCTGGAGCTAAAGAAGATTTCATAACTCAAACTACACCACCAAGTGAAGTGGCGCATACGAAAGTAGAAAAAACATAAATATTAAATCATGTCTGATATTAAAATAGAAGGCTACGAATTTAAACCCGGTTTTAAAGGAATGGCGAAGGACACTGGTTCTGATCAAACCATGTTCAAAGGTGTTCATTGGGGTAAGGCAATGATGTGGATCTTTTTGTTAAGTGATACCTTTATATTTAGTTGTTTTTTAATTTCATACATGAAGGGTAGAGGGTCAACTATAATTGATTGGCCTAATCCAAGTGAAGTTTTTGGGTTACATGTATTCGGCGTAGATGTTCCTTTGTTACTTATTGCTATCATGACATTTGTTTTAATCACAAGCAGTGGAACCATGGCTCTTGCGGTAAAATATGGTTATGAAAAAAATAAAAAAATGTGTGGATGGCTTATATTAGCTACGGCGATTGGAGGACTTACTTTCGTAGGTATGCAAGCATTTGAATGGGGCAAGTTAATCCATGAAGGTGTAAGACCTTGGGAAAATCCTTTTGGTGCACCACAATTTGGATCTTTTTTCTTCATGATAACTGGATTTCATGGAACCCACGTATCAATAGGAGTAATTTTCTTATTTATCTATGCTTATAAAACTTTTGCAGGTCATTATGATGAAGGTAAAAGAGGTTGGTTTACAACAATGAAAGGTGACTATGTTGAAATTGAAATTCTTGGTTTATATTGGCACTTTGTAGATTTGGTGTGGGTATTTATTTTTGCATTCTTTTATTTGTGGTAAGTTGAAATATGGACAAAACAAAAAAACAAGAACAAACATCAACACATAAGATTGGAATATATCTTTGGATATGGGGCCTACTATTCGTTTTAAGTTTTTTTTCATACATGGTTGATTGGTATCAATTCCAAGGAATGCTTAGATGGTCTTTGATTTTATTTTTTATGTTTTTAAAAGCAGGATTAATTATGGCTTTCTTTATGCATTTATATTGGGAAAGATATGCTTTAGTTAATGTTCTTTTATGGCCAATGACAGCGATTGCTTGTTTTATATTTCTTATGGTTGCGGAATTTGAATATACAGTTTTTACTAGATTTTTTTATTTTGTTGTAGGAGGATAATTATTAATGGATGGATATACTATATTAGCTGGTTTTTTAATTTTTTTCTTATTATTTATTTATCTAACGTGGTTTGGATTTTCAGTAAAAGTAGAAAATGAAAAAGAAGAACAAACTTCAGAAATTAAAATTAATCCTTATGACAATCTTCCTTTGAGTAGAAGATTAATTGATAAGAAAAATTCGAAAGTAGGAATTTTTGACTTAGGTAATCATATTCTTATTATTGGAGTAATTTTATTAGTTGTATTTGTTAGCCTGAATGTAGATTAGTTTTGACTACTATTATTTCAAAAAATAAAAGTTCAGTATTGTTAAATACTTCATCTTATTTAAAATCTTTATTATTATTAATGAAACCAAGGGTTATGTCTTTGGTTATATTTACATGTGCCGTAGGATTATTGACTTCACAAACTACGATTCCTTTATTTGATTCATTGATAAGTATTTTCTTTGTTACGATCGGAGCAGGCGCAGCTGGAGCACTTAATATGTGGTATGAGGCAGACTTAGATAAACTAATGACAAGAACTTGTCTTAGACCAATACCAACTGGAAAAATCAACAGGCAGCATGCTTTAATATTTGGTGTAGCTCTATCAATTATTTCAGTTTTTGGACTTTATTATTTTTCAAATCTTTTGTCGGCATTTTTATTATTAGTAACTATTTGCTTTTATCTTTTTGTTTACACGATTTGGTTAAAGAGAAAAACACCTCAGAACATCGTTATTGGTGGAGCTTCAGGAGCTTTACCGCCAGTTATAGGCTGGACTATTGCTACAAATTCTTTAACGCTTGAGCCTATCACTTTTTTTTTAATTATATTTTATTGGACACCATCTCATTTTTGGGCCTTAAGTCTTTATAAAGCTGAAGATTACTCAAAGGCAAAAATTCCAATGCTTCCAATTACAAATGGAATTGAAGAAACAAAGAAAAAAATATTTGTTTATTCTTTGTTTATGCTACCAGTGATTATATTGCCATATATTATAGGTTTTACTGGCAAAATGTTTCTTGTCAGCTCTTTAGCACTTACCTTTTATTATATTTATATCTGCTACGATTTATATAAATTTAAAAAAGATAAATTTGATTTAAATAAAGCAAAAAAAGTCTTTGGATATTCGATTTTATATTTATTTTTAATTTTTGTATTATTCTTAATCGACAGTTTAATTTAAGGATTGCGCCTTAAAAAAATTCCGCTAGAGTGTTTATGAATACCCTAGATGAAATATATAAGCACAAGAAGTAAAGAAAAACAATACAGTTTTGGAGAAGTTTTTCTAAAAGGACTTGCTGATGATGGTGGTCTTTATGTTCCAAAATCGTTAAAAAAATATAGCTCAGCAGAACTATCAAAGCTCAAAAATTTAAATTATAATGAATTATCTGTTGAAATAATAAGCCAATTTTCAGAAGATTTTATCTCAAGAGAAGAACTTTCATCTTTAATTAAAAAATCATATTCAACATTTAGAGAAAAAGAGGTTGTAAAAATCTCAAATATTGGAGAAATAAAATTATTAGAATTATTTCATGGACCAACACTAGCATTCAAAGATGTTGCAATGCAATTTATTGGGAATTTGTATGAATATTATTTGAATAAAAATGACAAAAAAATAAACATAGTGGTTGCAACTTCTGGCGATACAGGCGCAGCCGCAATAGACGCAATCAAAGGAAAATCTAATTTAAATATATTTGTTTTACATCCAAACAACAAAATTTCTTCTGTTCAAAGAAAAATAATGACCACTGTAGAAGAAAAAAATGTTTTCAATATTGCAATTGATGGAAACTTTGATGACTGTCAAAATATTGTAAAACAAATGTTTTCTGATCTTGAGTTTTCTAAATCTATAAATATGTCAGGTGTTAACTCAATCAATTGGGCAAGAATAATTGCTCAAGCGGTATATTATTTTTACTCATATTTTAAACTAGATAAAGAAACTGTTTCATTCTCAGTACCAACAGGAAACTTTGGTGATGTTTTTGCAGGTTACCTTGCAAAGAAAATGGGATTACCAATTGATAAACTAATTGTTGCAACAAACGAAAATGATATTTTGCATAGAGCCATTTCTAAAGGAGATTATGTTTCAAAAGAAGTTAAAGAAACATTGTCACCTAGTATGGATATTCAATTAGCAAGTAACTTTGAAAGATTAATTTATTATGTAAATAATTCTGACTCTGAAAAAACAGCAGAAATTATGGAAAAAGTTAAGCAAAATTCTTATCAAATTGAAAAGAATAATTTAGATATAATTCAAAAGGATTTTTTATCTGAAAGTTGTAATGAACAAGAAACATTAGATATTATTAAAAAAAATCATGAAGAAAATAATATAATATTAGATCCTCACACAGCGGTTGGAGTAGGGGCTGCAAAAAAACTATCTTTTAATGATTGTGTTGTTTTATCAACTGCACATCCATGTAAATTTCCAGATGCTACAAATAACGCAATAAATAAGCATGAAAAATTACCAAAAGAACTTCAGCATGTACTTGATAAAAAAGAAAATTTTCAAGTATTAAAAAACAGCACAGAGGATGTAAAAAACTTTGTTAAAAGCAAAGTCTAAAAAAAAATGATAAATAAAATAAAAGGAAACATCTTTAATACAAAGTGCCAAACCCTTGTCAATACCGTCAATTGTATTGGTGTAATGGGAAAAGGTATGGCTTTAGAATGCAAATTAAGATTTCCTGAAATGTTTATTAAGTATAAAGACAGTTGTGATAAGAAATTATTTAAACCAGGTTATCTTCAAATATATAAAAATTCAAAACCTTGGATTTTAAATTTTCCAACTAAAATTCATTGGAAAGATCCATCAAAAATTGAATATCTAGAACAAGGTTTAAAAAAATTTCAAGATGAGTATTTAAATAAAAATATTAGCTCAATAGCCTTTCCACTTCTTGGTGCTAGCTTAGGTGGCTTATCTGAAGAACTTGTCTATGAGACTATGACTAAGTATTTAGAACCTCTAAACAATATTGATATAGAAATATATGAGTATGATTATATGGCTAGCGATAATCTGTTTGATATTTTTTACAACAAAGTTTCTGAATTTACTGTTGACGATTATAAATTAGTATTAAAACTAAATAAAACTTCAGCTGAAAATTTAAAAAATGCAATAGATGGAAAATCAGTAAAATCAATGTTAGGCATTCAGCATGTTCCACAAATAGGAACAAAGGCAATAGAGTCAATTCATAATTTTATAAGAGATGATAAAGATATTTCTATTCAAAAATCATTAGATATTTAGATCAAATGTTAAGCAAAGAGAATTTATCAACTTGGAGAAAAAATAAACTAAATCAGTGTAAAGAATTTCCTGAACATCTTTTTTACATGTCAAAAAAAAAAAATTTTAAAAGCATTATTGAAAATGGAATTTTACCTCAAAATAAAGCTAATAAAATAAAGTATGAGAGTTTTGCAGATAATGAGGTACAGAAATTAAGATCATCAATTAATTTATATATATCAGGAAACAAAAAAAAAAAATTACATGATTTAGTTCCATTATATTTTACACCAAAAACACCTACATTATCTAGAATAAGAGAAGATCAAAATAATATTTTTTTTTGCAAAATATCATCAATAAAATTAATAACTGATATTAATAAAGATTTTGCATTTACTGATGGAAATGCAGCAAGCTTAGATACGCGTAAATATTATAGTTTAAATAGTTTAAATAAATTGAATTGGAAAATTATAAATAGTGATTCTTGGCATGACAAACCTGATGGAAAAAGAATTAGAAATTCAGAATTTTTGATATATCCAAGCATTGAAATTAAATATATTTCAGAATTTGTTGTTAATAATAACGATCTTAAGAATACTTTTGAAATTGAAATCAATAAAAAATCTATCAAAATACCAGTTAAGGTTGATAAATATAATTTTTTTTTTAATTAAAACATAATTTTATCATATTTAATTTGTATTAATTTGAATTAATAAAAATATTCATGCTAAAATATTTAAAATTTAGTCCTTACCTTTCATCATTTGCACATTATACAGCTACTATACCCCAGAAGTGGGTTAACGATATTAAATATGTTGAATTTGATGAATTGCTTTCATCTTCGGTGGGAGCGCTTGCTTTAGTTTTTAGATGGAAAAATTCTGAAAAAAAATGAATTTACAGAAATAGCTTCGGGAATGCTATCTTCAAGTTATGTTTATGGGGATCCCGTAGGAACAATTGCATCAATTGCAGCTCTTGGATATTCATATTCAAAAAATAAAAATGAAGAAAGTTTCAGAAAATTCAAATGGGCAGCTATAAGAGGTGCCACAGGAGTTGCTGCTTTTGCTTTATCTACAAAATTAATATCCATAACTATTCTTAATGTTTTAATTGGAATATGCGCAGCTGCTGTCGTTAGAAAAGTTGTAGGAATTTTAAGATTATGGGAATACAGACATTTTTTAAAAAATTTAAAAAAATATATACCTGTTCTAAAAAAAGAAATGTCGAGAAGAGAGTTCATTACTTTAAAAATGTTTACTTTCAAAAATGCTTGAAGCATTAATTATTATCGAAGTAGCAGCACTAATATGGTATCTTTCAAATAAATGAATACAGCATTAACTATTATTGGTCTTGCAATGTTTATTTTTATTGTCGTTTTTAGTTTAAAACGTGTAAGAGATAAAATGAAAGCTCAACAAGAAGAGCACGAAAAAATCAAAGCTTATGGTGAAATCATAAACGAAGAAACGAGAAACAAGAATAAATGAAAAAACAATATTTTTGTGATATAATTATTTAGTCCTGATTTAGAAATTAACTCTACTTGCTGGGACTTTAAACACAACGCTAAAGGAGGCAAATGAAACTAAAAATACAATCAATCAAAGACTATTTTAAATCAAAGAAGGATAAAGGTTTAGAACCTATCTTTTTTGAAAAAATAGGTGATCAAAATACATCTAGAGAACAGAGATTAAAAAATTTGATTAAAATACTTGAGTCAAAGGGTTTTAAAATAAAAAATAAGAGATAAAACTCTACTTAGATGTGGGCATTTAATTTTGCCCACATTATTTGTTTACTTATTGAAAAGACTTATTTCAAGCTACCATCATGATAATTATGAATACAATCAAAACTATTACTGGAGCAAAAAAATATTGCATATTCTAAATATTTTATAAATTTGCAGCTTCTCTAGCAATCAAATCGACTTCATTATTTAATTCATCTGTTGAATGTGCCTTTACCCAATTCCAACTTATTTCAAATTCATTATTTAGAAGATCTAATTCTGTCCAAAGTTCTTTATTTTTAACTGGTTGTTTGTCAGCAGTTTTCCATCCATTTTTTTTCCAATTATGTATCCATTCCGTTATTCCTGACTTTACATATTTGGAGTCTGTGAAAATTTGAACTTCACTACCTTTTGGAATTTTTTTTAATGCTTCAATAGGAGCAAGCAACTCCATTTGATTGTTTGTAGTATTTTTTTTACTTCCTTTAATCCAAGTTTTTTTCCCATCATCAATAATTATTGCTGCCCATCCACCATTTCCTGGATTTTCCAAACAAGAACCATCGGTATAAATTTTTATCATTTAATTATAATAATTTTTAAAGTTATTAAATTGATTATGCACTTTAAGTTTTTGAATATATTCTCTTGGATTCTTAATCTTAATAACTGCACTTTTTGGAGTATTTAAATAATCATAAGTTCTTGTTAATAAATATCTAAGAGCCGCTCCTTTACACAAAACATTTAGAGATTTTTTCTCTTTATCAGAGAATTTTCTTATTTTTGAATAACCTTTAATAAGATTTTTTGATTTTTTCTTATTAAATATAAATTTACTATTTTTTTTATCAAAGCATAATGCATTAATACAAATAGCAATTTCGTACATTAGAAAATCATTACACGCGAAATAGAAGTCTATATATCCATAAAATTTGTTTTTCTTAAAAAAGATATTATCAATAAATAAATCAGCATGAATAATTCCAAAAGGTAAATTTTTTGGCCATTTATTTTTTATTTGTAGAAAACTATTTTTCATCAAACTATTTAAATTAGGGCTTATAATTTTGGATTTATTTCCAATCTTATTTAATAATTTTGGCCAATCTTTTAAAGATAAAGAATTTTTTCTATAAAGTTTTATTTTTTTTGATGCTTTGTGAAATTTAGCTATATTTTTACCAATTTCGTAACATTTTTTTGGGCTTAATTTTAACTTATCTTTTCCTTCAACAAAGGAAACAATGGATGCTGTTTTGTTTTTAATTTTTATTAAAAAACTTCCCCTTTTATTTTTTTGAGGTTTTGGACAATTAATTTTATATTTACTTAATTTATCCATTAAATTCATAAAGAAAGGCAAATCTTTTTTTTGAACTCTTTTTTCAAAAAGTGTAAGTATGAATTTTTTGTTTTTTGTTTTTAAAAGATAATTAGTATTTTCAATTCCTTTTTTAATACCCTTAAAAGAAACTATTTTTCCTAAATTATAATTTTTTTCAATTAACAGAATATCTTTTGAAGAAATTTTTGTATAAATTGCCATCTAGTTTAATTTTCCTGGAATTTTAAATGTTATATTTTCTTTAACTATTTCTATTTCTTCTATCGCCACTGTAAATTCTTTTTTTAAATTATTTATAAAGTTATCAACCAATATTTCTGGTGCAGAAGCCCCTGATGAAATTCCAATAGTTTTGTATTTTTCAATTTCCTCAAAAGGTACATCACTTTCAGAATGAATTAATCTCGAATTTGTGCATCCAGAGTTTTTTGCAACTTCAACTAATCTTAAAGAGTTAGATGAATTTCTGCTTCCAATAACAAAAAACATTTCACATTTTTCTGCAATTTTTTTAACAGCAGCTTGTCTATTTGTAGTTGCGTAGCAGATATCTTCTTTTTTTGGTTCTCTAATTTCTGGAAATTTTTTCTTTAATGCTGATATTATTTCTTTTGTATCATCAACAGAAAGAGTTGTTTGGGTAACAAAAGCCAATTTTTTTTTAGATTTATTTTCATAATTATTTGCATCATTAACATTTTCAATAAGATCTATTTCACCCTCAGGAATTTGACCCATAGTTCCTATAACTTCTGGATGATCTTTGTGTCCAATTAATAAAATTTGCAATCCATTTTTATTTAAATTTTCAGCTTCTCTATGAACTTTCGACACAAGTGGGCATGTTGCATCCACATATTCCATTTTAAAATTTTCTGCTTCAATAGGGACTTTTTTTGGAACTCCGTGAGCAGAAAAAATTACTGGTCTAGTTTTATCTTTTATTTCATCTAGTTCTTCGACAAAAATAGCACCAATTTTTTTAAGACCATCAACCACATGTTTATTGTGAACAATTTCATGCCTTACATACACTGGTGCTCCATATTTATTTATACTTTTTTTTACAATTTCTATGGCTCGCTCTACGCCAGCGCAGAAGCCACGTGGGGCAGCGAGTAAAATTTTAATTTCTTTGCTTTTCATTTTTTTCTAAAAAATATTCCAGCAATATATGTGGAAAGGTTAAAGACGCCAAACCAATAAATATTACTTTTGATATAGCATTATCTAAAAAGTAATAGTTATTTAAAAAAAATAGAGAAATTAAGAATAAAATAGCGGTTAAAATAGTTAATGGCATTGCTTTTACTAAAAACTCCTTAAACCCTTTAATAAAATTTTTTTTATTAAGTTCATTAGATAATTTAAATGAATGTCTAATAGAGTGTAAAAAACAAAAATAAATTGTAAATGCTAAAATTGGATTCAAGAAAAAGTTTAGTAGCAGGATGGATATAAAATCCATCATTAGTAGTGATTTGATATCAATTTGTTTATTCAATGAAATAATAATATTTGCAAATAAACTAATTGTTATAAATGCATATAAAAATTCATTCGATATCAATAAACTTTGTGAAATATCAAAATTTAAATTATTGAAAATATTTAGAGTTTCAGTTTTATGAAATAACAATGGGGCTGTTATCACCAGAGATCCTTTAAAAAAATAAACTAATTCAAGATTAGATTTACTGTTTATGAATTCCGAGTCTTCTTTGCCAAAATGATATGATGCAACTATTAAAAAAATTAATAATAAAATTTTAGAAAATAATAGCCATAATAGAATTATACTTAATCCAACTAAAACATATGAAATATAAAATATTGAGGTAGATTTATAATTTAGAAGTTTTAATAATTTTTTTCCTTTTATATGATCTAACGCTCCATGAGAAATTCCCAAACTTAGTATAAGAAATAAAGATAAAATAAGTAAACTATTATCTCTTAAAAATTCAAATGCTGATAATAATATACATAAATTAAAAAAAATTAATGAATGATAGTAATTTATTTTATTCATCTAATTTAAAAAATATTTTTAATAAACATCCATTTTGGCATTTTTAAAATTATTCCTAAATCTTCAAAAATGTTACTTTTATTTGATAGAAATTTTATAACTGTTTTGGAAGATGCTTTAAACATATTTAAAAATATTTTTGGCATTTTATCTGGATTATTTTTCAAGACATTTAAAAATATATTATCAAGAAACTCGTATTTCTTTCCAATATGAAAAGCTTTCATATTTTGAATTTTTTCAATATTATTAGTTATGTATTTGCTATGATTTTGAATATTAAGAAAAGTATATCCAGTACTTAAACGGGTCATGCCACCAGCAGATCCAATATTAATTTTGTTTTTCTCTGAATTAATTGATGGATAGAACAAAGGTATAGCTCCTTCTTCCTGATAATTAATTTTATAATTTTTTATTTTAAGAGTTTCTTTGATATATTTTTCTAGCTGAATATCATAATCATTTAATGTTTTATCATCCATTTTTGATAGCCAAGTTGTTTCTATTAGAGCCTTATTTTTTGAAAAAGGTAATGTGTAAAAAAAGTGGACATTATCTCTTTGATCACAATCAAAATCCATTAAGTTAAAAATTTCATCATCAAAAATATCTTTCTGTGTTTCAATTTCTATACCTTTAAAGTGTTGCCAAAGCTTTGCTTGATAATTTTCTTTTGATGGAATGCTATTAAATATAAATGAATTATCTAAGTTAAATTGATCTGTATTTTTAAAAAATTGTATATTTCTATTCTGTTTTAGTTCATTTAAGACTTTTTTGTAAAACAAACCACTGTCTATAGTTTGATAAGGATACTCTTTATTTATAATTTCATGAGATCCTAATTTAGAATTGATAGAAAAATTATTCCAACTTTTGATAACACAGTCATCAAAATTATGATCACTGACTTTCCAAAATGACCATGTTTTATCTCTTTTATATTCATCTCTAGTTTCAACTATAGCTAAAGTTTTATCATTTAATTTTTTATTTATTTCTAGAGAGTAAGCTAAAGATAAACCTGCGCAACCACCACCCAAAATAATATAATCAAATTCTTTCATCTAGGTTTATTTCCTCTCTTATAATTTCGTGCTCTCTTATTCTCTGATGAGATTCTACATCTTTTAAATACAGAAACATTAAATCAAATAAAGATAGAATTGTTTGATATATTTTTCCAAAATTATTAACATAAATTTTTCCTGATTTTTCATAATTCTCCATATTTCTTTTTTGTATAATCTTTCTTCCTATTTGTCTGTAAACTCTTCTGGCTACAATTATTGCAAACCTATATTTGAATGGAATTTTCTTTATTGAAGTATATGAACTTTCATAAAACATATCTGCCAGTTTCAACGTTGCTTCAATATTTTCAAAATCGGACTTAATATATTGTCTATTCATTTTTTTATCTTCAATAACATCTCTTGCTATATTAGTAAGTTGCATAGCAATTCCCAAATCTATAGCTCCTTTCAAGGATCTTGTGTCGTATACATTTAATATTTTAGCCATCATTAAACCAACTGTTCCAGCTACTCTGTATGAATAAACTAATAAATCTTTTACTGATCTTAAATAAACTTTTTGTTTTAAATCTGAGCCAACACCCTCAATTAAATCATCTAAAATAATTCGTTTAATATTGTTATTATATGCAAGGTCAATCATATCATTTACAATTAATCCATATTCATTTTGGTTTAATATTTTTCTATCATTATTATCTATTTCATAAGTTTTTTTATAAATATTTTTAATTTCATTAAATCTTTCCACTCTTAATTCCAAATTTACTTTTTCATCTACCAGATCATCCAGCACTCTACAAAACGCGTATAACTTAGAACAATCTTGGTAAACATTTTTTGGTAAAAAAAATCCAGCCCAATTAAATGATTTAGCAAATTGAGCTAGGTAGTTTACATTAGACATTAAATTATTTTATCCAATACTTTAGCTGATGATAGAACACCTGGAACGCCAGCTCCTGGATGTGTTCCTGCTCCTACAAAATAAAGACCATCATAAATTTCAGATTTATTATGAAATCTGAAGTAAGCTGATTGTGAAAATTTTGGCTGTATTGAAAAACCAGAGCCATATTTAGTATTAAGTTCTTTTTCAAAGTAATCTGGTGTTAAATAAAAATCTTCAGTAATATTTTCTCTAAGGTTAGGCATTAAATCCTTTTCCATCTTATCAATTACTAAATTCTTCATTTTTTCACCTTCAACAGACCAATCAATTTTTGATTGATTGTTTGGAACAGGAATTAGAACATAAAAACAATCCTGTCCTTGAGGAGCCATAGATTTGTCAGTAGCAGATGGTCTGTGAAGATAATAACTTATATCGTTATTTAGCTTTTTATTATGAAATATATCATCAAGGTGTTCTTTGTATTTATTACCAAACTTTATAGTATGATGTTCTACGTCATCATAAGTTTTTTTGGTTCCAAAATAATAAACAAACAGTCCCATTGAGTATTCCATTCTATTTTTTTTCCATTTAAACAATAACGAGCTATTTTTATTTCCATTTAACATTTTTTCATAAACTGCAGGTGGATCTGCATTACAAATAACATTATTGGCATCAATTTTAGTTTGGTCATCTAGTTGTATACCAGTAATTTTATTTCCATCTGTAATAATTTTATTAACTTCATGTCCTTTTATTATTTCTATACCGACTTCATTCATCAATTTTTCAAAACCTTTTATAATATTTCCTGTTCCACCCATTGAATAATGAATGCCCCATTTTTTTTCTAAGTATAAAATTAATCCATAAATAGAAGTTGTAGTAAAAGGATTTCCTCCAACCAAAAGAGGATGCATGCTTAATATTCTTCTTAATTTTTCATTTTTTATATAAGAAGAGACTAAAGAATAAACTGACTTGTAGCTTTTAAGTTTTAATAACGCTGGTAATTGCCGCATCATTATTAATGGTTTATCAAATGGAACATCAGCAAGTTCTGTAAAACCTTTATCAAAAATTTTTTTTGTAAAACTTACTAATTTTTCGTAACCCTCAACATCTTCTTTATTTATTTCTTCTATTTGCTTTTTCATTTCAATTTCATTGCCTGAATAATTAAATTTGGATTTATCTTCAAAAATAAATTGATACCAAACTTTTAGAGGAGATAACTCAATATAATCTTTTGGATCTTTTTTGAATAATTCAAACAATTCATCAATTAAATAGGGGGCTGTTATAACTGTTGGGCCACCATCATAGGTAAATCCATTTTTTTTAAATACTCTTGCTCTACCACCAAGATCTGGTTGCTTTTCAATTAGTGTAACTTTGTGCTTTTTTGCTCTTAATCTTAAAGCAGCAGCAATACCACCAAATCCAGATCCAATAATAATTGAATTCATATAAATAATTTATATTTTTTTTTATAATAAAGTAAGAGATTTCTTTGATAATTATGAATTAATTTTTTTTAATTCAGTTTTTGCTTCTTCCAAATCTTTTTCAAAAATTGCATCTAGTTTATTTTTATCTACGGAAGTAGAAATTATTTTTTTAACTGAATCTATGGCTATTTTTATTGATGTATCTTTAATTTCTTTTATTGCAGCCTCTTTCATTTGAGTAATTTTAGTTTCAGCTAATTTTTTTTTAATTTCAGCTGACTTATGAAATTTTTCATTTATTTCTATAACTAAATTCTCACTATCTTTTTTGGCTTGCTCTATTATCTTATTCGCCTCTTTACTTGCACTATCTAATTTTGACTGGGAATTATCCAAAAGTGTCTTGGCTTCATTTCTAAGTTTTTCACTCTCATTAATTTCATTTTTTATATTTGCAATTAGTTGATTTAATATTTCATTTACTTTTTGAGGGATTTTAAAGTAAACCAATAATCCAATAAAAAGTATGAAAGAAATAGCTACCCAAAAAGTTGCATCTATAGTCATAATTAATTTGTTTTTCTTGTTACATCCTCAACTATTGCAGAAATACTACTATTATTTACCTCAACTCCTATTAGTTTTTTAATTAGATCTGAAGACGTCTCAGCTGCAATTTTTTTAATTTTTTCTGGAGATCTATTTTTTAATTCTAATATTTCTTTTTCTGCTTTATTTATTTCTTCGTTGATTTCTTTTTCTAGACTTTCTCTTTTTTTATCAACATCTTTTAATATTTTCTCTCTTGCTTTATTAAAATGATCTTTTGCTTCATTTTTACTATTAAGAATTAATTCATCGTATTCTTTTAATTTTTTATCACTTTCTTCTCGCTGTTTTTCAGCCGCCTCTATATTTTCTGAAATTTGTGCTTTTCTTACCTCTAGGTTTTCACTTATTTTTGGTAAAACTAATTTTGATAATAATATAAACATTATTCCAAAAGTAATTATTAACCAAAAGATTTGTGAAAACCAAAACTCAGGATTAAGTTGTGGCATTCCTCCACTTTCAGCACTTTCTACATAAGAAAATAATAGAAAGTAAATTAATAGTATTTGAGAAAATCTTAAAAACATTAATTAAAATGCAAATAAAATTATCAGTGCAACAACTAAGCCAAATAAACCAGTAGCTTCTGCTAATGCAAAACCTAATAGTAAATTTGGAAATTGTTTTTGAGCCGCTGATGGATTTCTCATTGCTCCAGAAAGGTAATTACCAAATATAATACCAATTCCTACTCCAGCACCTGCTAAAGCAATTGCCGCAAGTCCTGCTCCGATCATCTTTGCTGCTTCTAGTTCCATTATATCCTCCTATAATTTGTTAATGGTGTAAATTTAATGCATCGTTTAAATAGATGCAGGTTAATATTGCAAAAACATAAGCTTGAAGAAAAGCAACTAATATCTCCAAACCTGTTAAAGCTACTGAAAAGCCAAGCGGCAACCATCCGCCAACTATTCCAAGGCTAATTACAAAACCTCCGAATACTTTCATCATAGTATGACCTGCCATCATATTAGCAAACAATCTAACTGATAAGCTTACTGGTCTACTTAAATAAGAAATTACTTCAATTACAACTATTAATGGCAAAAGAACAACAGGAACTCCACTTGGTACAAATAGTTTTAAGTAGCCTAATCCGTGTTTAATAAAACCAATTATAGTAACTCCGAAAAAAATAAATGCTGCTAAAACAAAAGTAACAATAATATGACTGGTTACTGTAAATGCATAAGGTATCATACCAAACATGTTGCAAAATAATACAAACATGAACAATGAAAATATAAATGAAAAATAAGGTTTAGCTTTTGAGCCAGCTGTATCACTTATCATTTTAGATACAAATGTGTAGCTCAGCTCAGCAATTAGCTGGATTTTGTTTGGTATTAAAGAATTTTTTTTTGAACCCAAATTGAATATAACTAATACCGCTAGTGAGCTAATTACCATAAATAAACTTGCATTAGTAAAAGATAAATCAACCTCACCTATTTTTATTTCTGGACCAATTCTATAAACGTTGAATTGATACATTGGATTTGATGCCATTTTTATTCTCTAATAAATTACTTTTGCATATTCTTTGCAGATCTAATTACATTAGATATTCCAGCAATTACACCAACAAAAAAAAATATTAAAATTAACCAAGGTTTAGTACCAAACCAATTGTCCAAAATAAACCCAATAATTGTCCCAACCGCAACTGCGGCTACTAGTTCTGTGCTTAATTTAAATGCTTCTCCAAAATTGGAAGTTTTCTCGTTTTTTTGTCTGTTTTTATTTTTATTTATCCTATTTTTTGCAATTTCTAGGCGAGTCTTAAAGGAGTCTTTGGGCATTACGCAACCATACTTTCAGCTTTTTGCAAGTCAACTGCAACTAACTGACTAACTCCTTTTTCCGGCATGGTTATTCCATAAAGCCTATCCATTTTTGACATTGTTAAAGCATGGTGAGTTACTATTATAAATCTAGTATTTGTAATTTTTGTTAATTCATAAAGAAGATTACAAAATCTTGTTACGTTTGCATCGTCAAGCGGCGCATCAACTTCATCAAGAACACATATAGGAGATGGATTGCTCAAAAATACTGCAAAAATTAAAGATAAAGCTGTAAGTGCTTGCTCACCCCCAGATAACAAAGTAATTGATTGCAGCCTTTTTCCTGGAGGGCTTACTAAAAGTTCTAAACCTGCATCAAGTGGATCATCCGAATCTACTAATTCTAGTTTTGCATTGCCTCCGTTAAAAAGCTTTGTATACACTTCATTAAACTTTCTGTTCACTTTTTCAAAAGCTTCTAGAAGTCTTTCCCTTCCTTTTTGATTTAATTCATTAATACTTTCTTTTAATTTAATTATTGCTGTTACAAGATCTTGCCTATCTTGCTCCATTTTTTTTATTTCATTTTCATATTTTTCTGTTTCTTCATCAGCTCTTAAATTGACAGAACCTAATTTTTCTCTTGTTCTTTTTTTTTCATCTAATAATTCTTCTTGACTTACAGCATCAGGAAACTCCTCATTTATTTCTAGATTAGAAAATTCTAAAATATTATTTTCATTTAATCCTAATTCAGTTTCCACTCGGTCCAGCAAATCATTTTTTCTTTTTTTTAGTCCTTCTATAGTTGCACCTGAACTTGCCTTTCTTTCCCTTATTTGAATTGTATCTTCTTTTGTTTTATTTAATTCAGAACTTAAATTAGATATTTTAATATCTGTTTCGTCTATTATTATTGCATTTGCTTGTTTTTCTTTTTCCGCTAATCTCAGACTTTCAGAAATTTGACCTTTTTTTTCTGCTTGAGATTGTGGCTGTTTTTCTAATTCTTCTAATTTGTTTAGTAGTTTTTGTTTTCTTTCGTTTAGTTCATTTATCATTTTTTCTGAATTCATTAAAAGATTTTTCCAACTTTCTATTTCTTTTTCAATAATTGTTATTCGTTCATTTCTTTTAACAGACTCTTTTTTAATATTTTGGTTTTTACTAAAACTATCGGCATATTCTTCTATTATGATTTTACAATTATCAAGGACTGTTATTGCTTCATTGTTTTTTTGAGAATTTATTAATTCTTTAACTTTATCTATCTCAATATTTAATTTATTTTTTGCAGCATTCAGATCCTCGTTTGATTGTTTTTCTGTATCATAATATTTTGAGTCAATTTCAATTAATTCATGTTTTTCTTCCTTAAGTCTTTTTTCATTTGAATTAGCATCTATTACTATGCTTTTTTCTCGATCAATATCTTCATCAATTGTTTTAATGGAAGATTTTATGCTAGTTATTTCTTCTTTTATTCTTTCATTTTCTTCATCTAAACTTTTTAATTCTAAATTAAGCCTTTGTATTTTTGAAATATTTTCAATATTTTTATCTCTGATTGGATTTACTTTTTCATTTTCAGAATTAATTTGTTTTTCCAACTCTTCAATTTTATCGTTGAATTTTTTTACTTCATTTTCAGCATCATTATTTATTTGATTTTCAATATTAATTTCATTTTCGATATCTTTTAATCTTAAAAAATAAAGACCAGCTTCAATTTTTTTAATTTCATCAGATACTAATTTATATTTTGCTGCCTCTTCTGCTTGTTTTTGCAACCCAGCCAGCTGCTTTTCCTGTTGTCTCCTGAGTTCATCAGCTCTCTTTAAATTATTTTCAGCTGCACTCAGCCTTAGTTCTGCTTCATGCCTACGAGCGTGTAATCCAGAAATTCCTGCAGCTTCTTCTAATATAGCTCTTCGATCAACAGGTTTAGCTGTTACTAATGCCCCAATTCTTCCTTGGCTAATTATAGAAGGAGAATGAGCGCCAGTAGATAGGTCGGCAAAAAACATCTGTGCATCTTTTGCTCTTACCTCTTTGTCATTAATATAAAATTTTGAGCCTTTATCCTTTTCTATTTTTCTTCTTATTTCAATTTCATCAAGCTCTTTATACTGAAAAGGACCATCTTTATTTTCATTTGAAAGAGAGATTGAAACTTCAGCAATATTTTTTGATGGTTTATTGGACGTGCCAGAAAAAATAACATCTTCCATTCCAGATCCTCTCATACTTTTTGCAGAGGTTTCTCCCATACACCATCTAAGTGATTCAACTATATTTGATTTTCCACAACCGTTTGGGCCAACAATTCCTGTCAAACCATCTTCAATTAAGAAATTCGTCTTTTCAGCAAAAGATTTAAATCCATTAAGTTGGATTTTTTTAAACTCCATCCATTACTTATATCAGTTTTTCTATAGTTTTTTTTAATTTTTTATAGTTATGAGGATTATCGAACTTTTTACCATTAATTATTAGAGTAGGGGTTGCTTCAATATTGAATTGTTTTGTTCCACTGATTCGATCATTTAATATATATTCTTCAATATTTTTATTAGATATGCAGTTTTCAAAATTTAATCCTTTATTATTTTTTAAAATAAGATTTTTCAAATGTTTATTTATCTCCTCTATAGTTTCTCCACGGACCCATTTTTTTTGATTTTCATATAAATAATGAAGAAGATCTGGATTGCCATCGTTTTTACAATGAGCTATCTTTGATGCATTTAAAGCAGCCAAGTCTAATGGAAAGCTTCTGAATTCAATTTTGACCAAACCAACATCTATAAAATCTTTTTTTAACCTAGGATACACTTCCTTATGAAAGTCAGCACAATGGCCACAAGTTAAAGACTCATAAACTAATATACTTACTTTGGCATCAACATTTCCTTCACTCAAGGATTGGATTTTAGTTTCTGCCGAAGCAGATCCAAAATAAAAAAATATTATTGAGAATATTAATACAAATTTTTTCATTTTTTTTTAAAATGTTTACTTAATTCAATTAAAGATTTTTTTATTTTATCATTTTTTATCTTAGAAATTTTTTCTTCATACTCATTATTTGTCGCATCTTTAGTAATTTTTTCTTTGAATTCTGCTTCTTCATCTTCAAATGAAATAAATTTTAATTTCTCTACCGCATTGAATCCTAAATAACTATTTAGTTTATTTAAAATAGATTTTTTAGAATACTCCAGGTCTACTTCATGGCCTCTTTTTACCATTATACTCAAATAACTTGGGCCTAAACGATTTGAGTTTTTAAATGCTTTTGGAAAACATACCTTAAATAACTCATTACCCACAATATACTTCCAATTGTCCAGAGTTTCTGAGTAAATATGACCTTTTTTGCTAATTATCTTTTTAACATTTTTTGGCAAAGTATTTTTAAATGATCTTAATCCTTGAATGGTTTTATATCTATGCTTAGTATTATTTTTAAATTCCATATGAATAATCAAAGTATAACAAAAGAAATTCTGAATTGGTATGATAATAACAAAAGAATTTTACCCTGGAGAAAGCACTTAACGAAAAAACAAAAAGAGTATTTTACTTTAGTTAGCGAAATAATGCTCCAACAAACACAAGTTAAAACTGTAATACCTTATTTTATTAACTTTATAAAAAAAATTCCAAATTTAAAAAAACTTGCGAATATAAGTGATAAGAAATTAATGAAATGTTGGGAAGGTCTTGGTTATTATTCTAGAGCAAGAAATTTGAAAAAAACAGCAAAAAAAATAATAAAAGAATTTGATGGAAATTTACCTGATAATATTGACCAACTAAAATCTTTACCTGGAGTAGGCGATTATACCTCAACAGCAATAATGGCAATAGCTTTTAATAAGAAATTTATACCTCTAGATGGGAACGTTGAAAGAATATTAAAAAGAATTTTTTATTTAAAAACAGAAAAAGAAATTAGCAAAGATAATTTACATTTAAAAAAATCTTTTTTTGGAAAATCAAACAGATCAAGCGACTATGCCCAAGCGATAATGGAAATTGGAGCTTTAATTTGTAAGCCATCAAATCCTATATGCCAGGAGTGTCCCATTAGCAAAAATTGCATAGCATTTAAAAAAAAAGATTTTGTTATAAAATCAAAAAATAAATTTAATAAAATTAAATATTTTGAGGCAGATATATATGAAAATAAAAATAAATTTTTATTAATAAAAAACAATAAATTTAATTTTTTAAAAAATTTATTAATTTTTCCAATGAGAGAAATTAATCAAAAGAAATTTAAATCTTCCTTAAATAAAAGAATTAATATTAAAATGTCAAATATGGATATGAAGATTACAATAAATAAACAAAATAGAAAAAAATATTTAAGTAATAGCTTGTTGCTAGACAAAGATAGTATCAAAAATCATATTTTGCCATCATTTACAAAAAAAATTTTTAAATCAGTTGTAAAATACTAATGAAAAATATTGCAATTATAGGAGCTGGAATTTCAGGTTTGTTTCTTGCAAATCTTCTAGAAAAAGACAAATCTTATTCTTATAAAATTTTTGAAAAAAAAAACTCATTGGACCTAAATGATGGATATGGAATACAATTATCTGTAAACAGTATTAATTTATTGAATAAAATTAGTTTTCAAAAAATGAATGTAAGCGATCTTTGCTTTCCAAAAAAAGTAAATTTTTTTGATGCAAAAAACTCAAAAAAAATTTGTGATATTGATTTATCTCAATTTAACAATCAGATTAATAGATACACTGCATTAAAAAGATCAAAACTTATTGAATTTCTTTTGGAAAGAATTCCTTCAGAAAATATAGATTTTAATTCAGATCTTATTGATATTAAAAATCAAGACAAATTATCATTATACTTTAGAGATAAAAAAAGTGAGGAATTCGATTATTTAGTAGCAGCAGATGGAGTTTACTCAAAAACTAAACAAATTTTATTTAAAAAAGAGGGTCTTCCAAAATATTTTAACTCAATTGCCCTAAGAGGAAATATCCGCAACTTTGAAAATTTTGATATTTCATTGTATTTAGGGCCGAATTTTCACTTCGTAATTTATCCTGTCAATCAAAACAATGAATTTAATTTTATCTCAATAATTAGAAAAGAATTAATTCAAGAAGAAATCTCAAATAGAAATTTGTTTAAAGAAAATACGTTTATAAATAATTTATTAAATCAGATTTCTTCAAAATCAAATTTAAATTTAATTGATAAAGTTGATCAAATTACATGTTTTCCAATTTTTGTAAGCAAAAAAATCCAAATACCTGAATCAAAAAAAATTTTTTTAACTGGAGATGCATTTTATTCATTTCCACCATCATTTGCGCAAGGTGCATCACAATCAATAGAAGCTGCAAATGAACTTTTTAATGACTTAAAAAATAATTCTTCAAATTACTACAAAACAAGGATTTTGAAGACTAAGCAAATCAATTCCAGATCCTCATTAAATCATTTTGCTTTTCATCTTTCAAATCCATTAAATGTATTCTTTAGAAATATTTTTTTAAAATTCTTATCTAAAAATAAAAATTTTTTAGAAAATTATTTAGGTAAAATTTATAGCAACTAGTTTTTTGGTCTTAGACGTTGTCTAAGTTCATCGATTGGTTTTAAACTATTTCCTGCTTGATAATGCCAATAAGTCCAACCATTACAGCTTTCAGAACCCAATATTTGTGCTGCCACTTTATGAATTGATCCTTCATTTTGCTTGTATTTGATACTTCCATCAACCATAACTTTTGCATAAATTTTTTTATTTCTATCATAAATTTCTGTTCCAGGTTTAATAACTCCTAATTCAATTAATGAACCAAAAGGAATTCTAGGTTTAGATTTATTATTTTGAACTGTATCTAAATATTCGTCCTTAATTATATTTGCGTTTTTTATTCTTTTATTAGCAGCTTCAAAGTAAATTTTTTCTTTTTCAATTCCAAAATAAGATCGACCTAATTTTTTTGAAACCACAGCGGTTGTTCCTGATCCTAAAAAAGGATCTAAAACAAAATCATCTTTATTTGAAGAGGCCAATATAATCCTATGGAGCAAAGCCTCTGGCTTTTGTGTTGAATGAATTTTTACACCGTTATTTTTTAATCTTTCTTTTCCGTTACATATAGGCAAATTCCAAGTTGATCTCATTTGTAAATCATCATTGAAAGATTTCATTGATTGGTAGTTAAAAGTATATTTTGCTTTTTGACTTTTTGATGCCCATATTAATGTTTCATGAGCATTCGTAAATCTAGTACCTCTGAAGTTTGGCATAGGATTATTTTTATTCCAGATTACATCATTTAAAATCCAAAAACCTAAATCCTGAATTATTTTGCCAACTCTAAATATATTGTGATAACTTCCTATTACCCAAATAGATCCATTTTTCTTTAATACTCTTCTGCACTCACTTAACCATTCATTTGTAAATTTATCATATGTTTTAAAACTTTCAAATTGATCCCATTTATCATTTACAGCATTAACTTTTGACCTATCTGGTCTGACTAAACTATTTTGTAGTTGTAAATTGTAAGGCGGATCTGCAAAAATTATATCAAATGTTTCGTCAGGAATTTTTTTTAATTCTTTAAGACTATCTCCATTGATGATTTTGTTATGTAAATTTTTAGCAATCATTTTTAAAAAAACAATTAGACTCCAGGACAGATTCCAGGTCAACCAGAGATTGAAAAAAAAGGACTCGATTTGTTGTACGATTTAATTAGGACTCAATATGTTGTGTATAGGACCAAAAGTTTTTCTATGATGCTTGGTTACTCCAAATTTCTTAATAGCTATTAAATGTAGTTTAGTTCCATAGCCTGCATTTTTATCCCAAGCATATTTAGTAAATTTTTTTGACATTTTTGTAATAAGCCTATCTCTAGCAACTTTAGCGATTATTGATGCAGCAGATATTTCGGGTATTTTTTCATCTCCTTTAATAACGTATTTTAAATTATAATTTTTTATCTTTGGGATTTTATTGCCATCAATCAATACACGAGAAGGTTTTATATTTAATTTTTTTATTGCTCTTTTCATTGCTAGTAAACTTGCATTTAAAATATTTAATTTTTCTATTTCTTTTAATGATGCAGATCCAATAGACCAATAAGAATTTTTTTTTATATATTTTTCTAATATTTCTCTATTTTTTTTTGTTAATTTTTTAGAATCTTTAAGTTTTTTTTTATCTAAATTTTTTTTTAAAATAACTGCTGCAGCATATACTGGCCCAATTAAACTCCCTCTGCCTACTTCATCTACTCCAGCTGTAAGAATTTTCATTTTAAACTTTTAATTTTAGTCTATCAATTTTTTTTCTTATTTCTTTCAAATCAGCCCATGAATATTTTTTTTGATCAGCTTGTCTAAGCAAATAGGCAGGGTGGAAAGTTATCATTGTAAGATAAGTCTTATTACTAATAATTACTTCTTTCCACATGCCTCTTTCTTTTGATATTTTAATTTTTGAACCGAACAAAGCTTCCATAGCTGTACTGCCCATAAGTATTAATATTTTTGGATCTATAATTGATATATGTTCTCTTAAAAATTCTGAGTATCTATTTATTTCAGCAGGTTCTGGTTTTCTATTATTCGGAGGCCTAAAATTAACAACGTTGGTTATATAAATGTTTTCTCTCTTTATATTTATTGCACTAAGCATTTTATTTAGTAACTGACCAGCATCTCCCACAAAAGGTTTTCCAAGATCATCTTCTTTTTGACCTGGGCCTTCGCCGACTATCATAACCGAACTATTAAAATCACCATCGCTGAACACAATTTGCTTTGCATTTTTTTTTAAATCACAATTATTAATATTAAGAATTTTAGATTTAAGATTTTTTAGATTGGATGTGATATTTTCAATTGTAGGTTTATTTTTATATCGTTTTATGGGCTTGTTATCGAAAATATAATCAATTTCAAAAGAATTTATTAAATCTTTGTTCATAATGTAATTTTGATTTTTTTCTTTTACAACCATACAATAGCAAAGTGATAAAAAAATTAAAATTAATCTTATTTCTTGTTTTTTTTATATATCAAACTTCCTCCTTTTCTAAAACAACAGATGAGAGAGATTTCAACCCCAAGTACTTATCTAATTATCTATCAGCCTTAATTTCTCAAAATAGTGAAGATTCTGTAAATTATTTTAATTCATCAAAAATTTTAATTAATGAACATCAAGCATTTTTAGAAAAATATATAAAAGCTCTTATCGTTAGTGGCCAGATTCAAAAATCAATAAATATAATTAAGCAAAACAGAGACCAAGAGAATTCACAGTTTTTTGAGGCAAAATTATTACTTTTAATTGATAATTTTAAAAAAAAAAAATTTAATCAAAATATAAAAATCTTAGAAGAATTAGAAGGATATAAAGGTTTTATTATTTATGAAGTTTTAAAGAGTTATAATGATTTATTTTTAAAAAAAAAACTTAATTCAATTAATAAAGATTTTGGAAAATTGTCACTAATTAATGAAGTATTTCAATATTGTTATTTAGATAAAGCTGAAACTAATTCAAAATTTATAAATTTAATTAATTCTGATGAAGGCAATTATTCAAGGTATTTATTTTTTTATTTTAATAATTTAATAAAAAAAAATGATTTTAAGTCTGTAATTCAAATATCAAAAGATATTAATGTTTTAGATAGTAATTTATTAATACAACAATCTAAAAAATGGATAGATAATGCTGAATTCAATAAATTTGATAAGTATTTTTCATGCCAAAAGGAAACTGATATTCTTGCAGAATTTTTCTTTTTAATTGCAAATTTTTTTGCAGCAGATGAAAATTATGAACAGTCAATCTTTTATTCAAATATATCAAATTTTTTAAATCCAAAATTTTATTTTAATTTAACACATCTAATTTCAAATTATTTTGAAATTAAAAATTATGAAAAAGCAAAAAAATTACTTGAAAATTTTAATAAAGAAGAAGAAATTTATTATTGGTATAAATTAAAAAAAATATCTCAAATCATTAGTTTAGAAGAAGGCTCAAATGAAGCTTTATCTTATATAGAAAATAAATTTGAAAATTATTCAAATCCATCAATTAAAATTTTAAATGATATGGCTAATATTTATAAGAGAAATAAAAAATTTGAAAAATCTATAAATTATTATTCTTTATTATTAAAAAAATTAAATAAGAAATCAGAAGCATATGCGGATGTTTTGTATAAGAGGGGTTCTAGCTATGAGAGATTAGGAGAACACAAAAGTTCAGATGATGATTTACTTAAATCATTATCAATAAAACCAGATGACCCCTATGTATTAAACTATCTTGGATACGGCTGGTTGGAGAGAGGTTATAAAATTCAAGATGCAATTAGAATGTTGGACAAAGCATATAATCAAAAAAAAAACGATCCATTCATAATTGATTCTGTTGGATGGGGATATTATCTAATTGGTGATTATACAAACGCTGAAAATTTTTTAAGAAAAGCAATTCAACTTATGCCAAAAGATCCAGTTGTAAACGATCATTACGGAGACGTACTCTGGAAATTAAATAGAAAAATTCAAGCTAGATATTATTGGGAAAGTGCTCTTAATTCTGAGGACGCTGAAAATAAAATTAAAGTAAATATTTCGAAAAAATTACTTAAAGGATTGGATGAAAGTTAAGAAATGAATTTTAAAATAATTAAATCATACGCGAAAATTAATTTATCATTAGGGATTATTGGAAGATTAAAATCTAAATATCATAAAATAGAAAGTTTGGTTTCATTTTTAAATCTTTACGATGAAATAAAAATAAAAAAAATTAATAACAAAAATCATAAAATTAAATTTTATGGAAAATTTTCTAAAGGAATTGGAAGAAATAATACTATTTTTAATTTGTTAAAAATTTTAGATAAAAGAAAATTATTAAATAATCAAAAATATTTCATCAAAATAAAAAAAAATATTCCTCAAAAAGCAGGTCTTGGAGGTGGATCTATGAATGCCTCTTCTATTATAAAATTATTTTTATCTAAAAAAATTTTAAATATTTCAAAAAAAGATCTTATAGAATTAACTAATCAAATTGGCTCAGATGTTAAACTGGGATTAGATAATAAAAATAAAATTTTATACTCTAGCGGTAATTTAAGTATTTCAGCAAAAAAAAAGACACTATTTGTTATTATTATTAAACCAAATTTTGGATGTTCAACTAGGGAAATTTATAAAAGTGTAAAAAAATATTCACCAAAAAAAATAATAAAACTTAAAAAGAATTATTTTACATTGATTAACCTTTTTAAATTACAAAATGATTTAGAAAAAGTAGTTTTTAAAAAATATCCTAATTTAAAAAAGGTAAAATTATATATGGAAAGCTTACCAAATATATGTTTTGTACGTATGACAGGCTCAGGCTCCTCTATAGTTGGCTATTTCTTATCAAAAAATTCGACAATAAATGCTGCAAAATTATTTAAAAAAAAATATAAAAATTATTGGTGTATTACATCTAAAACTATATAAAGTTTTTTTTTTGTGTTATACGAAAATAACTTTGGGGCTTAGCCAAGTGGTAAGGCAGCGGTTTTTGGTACCGCCATCCTAGGTTCGAATCCTAGAGCCCCAGCCAAATATGATAAATTTGTTAAGTAAAATATTTAAAAACAAAGATAGTAAAAATTTTTATTTTGAAGACTTTAAAAATTTAAGTAAAAAAACAAATATTGAAAAAATTTTTAATTTAATTTCTAATTTTTCAGAGACTAGTGAAATTAGATATGTAGGTGGAAGCATAAGAAAAATTATTAACAGAGAAGTAGTTGATGATATAGACCTAGCAACAACTTGTAGTCCATTGGAAGTTTGTGAAATTTTAAAAAAAAATAATATTAGTTTTTATGAGAGTGGTATCAAGCATGGAACTGTCACTGCAAAAATTGATGATTATAAATTTGAAATTACAACTTTAAGAAAAGATATATCAACAGATGGAAGACATGCTGAAGTTGAATTCTCGAAAGATTGGCACGAAGATGCATCTAGAAGAGATTTTACTTTTAATGCGATTTATGCAGATTTACACGGAAATTTATACGATCCTTTTAATGGAAGAGAAGATTTAGAATCAGGAAATGTAAAGTTTATTGGAGATCCTGAAAAAAGAATCAAAGAAGATTATTTAAGAATATTAAGGTATGTGCGTTTTTTTTTAAACTATAGCAAAGTAGATCATAATGCGAATTTAAAAAAAATAATTAAACAAAATATTAATGGAATATCAAAAATTTCATCCGACAGACTATTAGATGAATTAAAAAAGTTGGTTTTATCAGGTGGTTTTTTAAAAATTGTAAAAGATGAATTTTGCCAAGAAATAGTCGGGCTTATATTTCCACAGCTGATCAACCTAAATATTTTTAAAAATATAAATGATTATTCAAAAGACATAATTGAAAAAAAAGATTTTATTTTTATGATTTCTTTAATGATTATTGATGAAACAGATAATAGTGAATATTTTATCTACAAATATAATATTTCAAATGATGATAAAAAAAGAATCAGATTTTTATCAAATATTTTTTCTAATAATTTATACAAAAATACTTTTAAAGAAAAAGCATTATGGAAAATACTTTATTATAATGGAAAAGAACATTTAAATGATGTTATTAATTTTAAAATATTTAAAAACAAAAAAGTAGATAAAAATTTAATTAAGTTAAAAAAATTTTTTAGCAATCAAGATCCTCCAAAAATTGATATTAAAGCAAAGACACTAATTGAAAAATTTAATTATAAAGAAGGTAAAGAACTTGGAAAAAAACTAAAAGAAATCGAAGATTTTTGGGTCGAAAATTCATTTAAGATTTCAGATCAAGAATTAGAGAAGATAGTTAATAATTAAATATATTTTACATCAATAATTTCAAAGTTTTTGATACCTGAAGGAGTGGTTATTTCTACCAAATCATTCTTATTTTTTCCTATCAGTCCTTTTCCAATTGGAGATTGGAAAAAAATTAATTTTTTTTTCAAGTCTGCCTCATCTTTTCCTACAAGCTTGTATTCTATTTTTTCGTTTGTATCTAAATTCTGTAAATATACTGTTGAACCAAAAATAACTTTTCCATCATTATTTATATTTGTTACGTCAATTACATTCGCCCTAGCAATTAAGTCTTCTATTTCTTGAATTCTTCCTTCGCTATGGGATTGTTGTTCTTTAGCCGCATGATATTCAGCATTTTCTTTAAGATCCCCATGTGATCTTGCTTCAGCAATTGCAGCAACTATTTCAGGACGTTTTTTTTCTTTTAAAAAAATTAATTCTTCTTTTAATTTCTCTAATCCAGAAACTGTAATTGGTTGCTTATCCATAATTTATTTCCATTTTGCTTTAGGTGGAAGAGACATCAAAATTGCATCTGTATTTCCACCTGTTTGTAAACCAAATTTAGTTCCTCTATCATAAAGTAAATTAAATTCAACATATCTACCTCTTTTAATGTACTGAACTTCTTTTTGTTTTTTATTCCATTTTTTATTATTTTTTTTATTTATAATTTCTCCAAAAATTCTTTTAAATGTTAGCCCAACATCTCTTATAAAATTAAAATCTTTTTCCCAGTTTTCTTTTTTATAATCAAAAAATATTCCTCCAATACCCCTTGTTTCTTTACGATGAGGAAGATAAAAATATTCATCACATTTTTTTTTATATTTTTTATAATATTTTTTATTATGTCTATCGCACGTTAATTTAATTTCTTTATGAAACCACTTTTTTAGTTTTTTATCTTCAATACAAGGTGTTACATCCATGCCCCCTCCAAACCAACCAAATGAAGTATGAATATATCTTGTATTAAAATGCATTGCAGGAACATGTGGATTTTCCATATGCATTACAATTGATATTCCAGAAGCCCAAAAACTTGGATCAGCACTTGTACCGGGTATTTTTTTACTAAACTCCTTTGAAAATTTTCCATAAACCTCTGAAAAATTGACCCCAACTTTTTCAAATACTTTACCATTTTCTAAAATTCTATATTCTCCACCTCCTTCATCTTTTTTTTTATTTTTTTTCCAATGATTTGAAATAAATTTTTTTTTATTATTTTCAATTTCTTCAATTTCAAAACATACCATATCCTGAAGTGTCTTGAACCAATTTTTGGCTAATTTTTTTTTTATATTAGTTTCCATTTAATTTTTTATTTGTCTTATTTGTTCAGCCAAAACTATACCAACAGATGTCGCAAGATTTAAAGATCTTTTATTTGTTGCCATTGGTATTTTTAATTTCTCATTAGCTATCTTGTGAACTTTATTTGGAACACCAGCACTTTCCCGTCCAAATAAAAGTGTATCACTAATTTTAAAATTAAATTCCGTATAAGATTTAATGCCTTTAGTTGTGATTAAAATAACTCTTTGGTTTTTTTTGCTATTAAAAAAATCATCAGCATTTTTGTAAAATTTTATTTTATCTTCTTCTAAATAATCCATAGCAACTCTTTTAAATCTTTTGTCTGTGAATAAAAAACCACATGGTTCAATAATTTCTAGTTGAGCACCTAGGCAAGAGCACGTTCTTACAATTGAAGCAGTATTTTGAGGTATATCTGGCTCATATAAAGCTATTTTTGGGCTTAAATTAGGTTTATCGTGTGTCATTGTATCCTTAGAAAAATACTTTTTAATTCATATTTAATCATATAATTAGACATAAGTAGAAGATAAATTAATGGAAGAAGACAAAAAAACCAACCGAAGAGACTTTATATTTACAGCATCATATGCGCTTGGCGCAGTAGGAGTGGGAGCCGCTGTGTGGCCACTAATAGATCAAATGAATCCCGATGCATCTGTAAAAGCACTTGCCAGTACAGAAGTAGATATAAGTGGAGTGGAAAAAGGTCAGTCAATAACTGTTCTTTGGAGAGGTAAACCAGTTTTTATAAGAAGAAGAACAGAGGAAGAAATTGCAAAAGCCAAAGATGTAAAATTAGAAGATCTACCACATCCTGAAACAGATCAAGAGAGAGCAAAAAATCCTGAATGGTTAGTTATGTTAGGTGTTTGCACTCACTTAGGTTGTGTTCCTTTAGGAGATAAAGGAGAATATGGTGGATGGTTTTGCCCTTGTCACGGATCTCATTATGATACCTCTGGAAGAATAAGAAAAGGACCTGCGCCAACAAATATGGAAGTTCCAAAATACGAATTTGTAAATGCTAATACAATTAAGATTGGATAAAAATTTTTAATGAGTGATCACGAATACACACCTAAGTCAAAATTTGGAAAATGGTTTAATGACCGTTTACCATTGTTGACACTTTCAAATCATCTTACAGAGTATCCAACGCCAAAAAATTTAAATTATTGGTGGACATTTGGAGGAATTTTAACATTTTGTTTGATTGCTCAAATCATTACAGGATTAATTCTTGCGATGCATTATGTAGCTAGTGCTGATTTAGCTTTTGGTAGTGTTGAGCATATTATGCGTGACGTAAATTATGGTTGGTTGATACGTTACGTTCATGCAAATGGTGCTTCCATGTTTTTTCTAGCAGTTTATATTCATATTTTTAGATCATTGTATTATGGGTCTTATAAGTCACCAAGAGAGATTATATGGATTATTGGAATGATTATTTATTTTCTAATGATGGCTACTGCTTTTATGGGTTATGTACTTCCATGGGGACAGATGAGTTTTTGGGGAGCAACAGTAATTACAAATTTATTTAGCGCAATTCCTTTGGTTGGAGAAAGTGTTACTAACTGGCTATGGGGGGGATATGCCGTAGACAATCCTACACTTATAAGATTTTATAGTTTACATTATTTATTTCCATTTTTGATTTTTGGATTAGTAATTCTTCATATTTGGGCATTGCACGTTCCTGGAAATAATAATCCAATTGGAATTGATGTTAAAAAACCGTCAAAAGATACTGTTCCATTTCACCCTTACATTGTAATAAAAGATTTATTTGCTCTTTTGATATTTTTAATAGTATTTGCATTTTTTGTTTTTTATTCACCAAATATTCTAGGCCACGCAGATAACTATATCGAAGCAAACCCATTGGTTACGCCAGCTCATATAGTGCCAGAGTGGTATCTTTTACCTTTTTACGCAATTTTAAGATCTATCCCAGATAAATTGTTTGGAGTTATTGCAATGTTTGCAGCAATTTTTGTATTAGTAATTTTGCCTTGGCTTGATACATCCAAAGTAAGATCAGCAATATTTAGACCTTTGTATAAACAATTTTATTGGTTTCTAGTCGCAGATGTTTTGATTTTAGGCTACGTAGGAGCAATGCCAGCTGAAGGCCTTTATTTACTTGTAGCTAGAGTTGCTACTGCTTATTATTTTTTACATTTTTTAGTTATCCTTCCTATTTTGGGAGCAAAAGAAAAAACTTTAGATATACCTTTGAGTTTAACAGAACCTGTTCTTGGCGGCTCTCCAAACGAAGCTATAATTAAAAAGAAGAAAGAAATTTAATGAAAATTTTTTTCAAATCTATTCTTTTTTCTATAATATTTTTGTTTTATGCTTTTAATTCAATAGCGGCAGAACAATCTAGCAAGTTATTAGATCCAGGTTGGAGTTTTAAAGGTTTTTTTGGCAAATTTGATAGAGCACAATTACAAAGAGGATATCAAGTTTACACGGAAGTTTGTGCTGCATGTCATTCAATGAAATATCTAAGTTATAGAAACTTATCTCAACCAGGTGGACCTGAATTTTCAGAACAACAAGCAAAAATAATAGCCTCTCAATTTGAAGTTACTGATGGACCGAATAGTGATGGAGAGATGTTTACAAGACCGGCAAGACTTTCAGACAAATTTGTTGGACCATATCCGAACGATCAAGCAGCAACAGCTGCAAATGGTGGGGCATATCCACCCGACATGTCTGTTTTAGTTAAAGCAAGGAAGGGTGGAGCAGATTATATTTATTCTGTATTGATGGGCTATGAAGACCCACCATCAGATATTATTTTAGATGATGGTGTCTACTATAATAAATATATGCCAAGTAATAAAATTAAAATGTCTCAACCATTAATGGCAGGAGCAGTAGATTATGTTGATGGAACCAATACTAGTGAAGAACAAATGGCAAAAGATGTTGTTGCCTTTTTAGCTTGGGCCGCCGAACCTCATTTAGAAGCTAGACACAAGATAGGCTTTAGAGCAATGATTTATTTATTTATAATAACTATATTAGTTTATTTTAGTATGAAAAAACTTTGGTCACGTATTGAATCTAAAGTTTAAAACATCTCCATCTTTTACAATATAATCTTTACCTTCAAGTCTCATTTTCCCATTATTTTTTGAATTTAGCCATCCATTATTTTTAACAAATTCTTCATAGGATATTGTTTCTGCTCTTATAAATCCTTTTTCAAAATCAGTATGAATAATCCCAGCTGCTTTTGGAGCCGTACAATTTGTAGGAACAGTCCAAGCTCTTGATTCTTCTGGTCCAGATGTAAAAAAAGTTTCTAGCTCAAGAAGCTCATAACCTTTTTTTATTAATGTATTTAAACCTGTTTCTTTTAAATTAATCATTTTCATGTAATTTATCTTTTCTTCACTTTCCAATTGATTGATTTGGTTTTCAATATCAGCTGAGATAATTATAGTATTTTTTTCTCCAAATTTACTAATAAATGCTTTGGTATAACTATTTCCTTTGGAAATACTTTTTTCATCAACATTACAAACAAATAGTTTTGGTTTAGTCGACAAAAGGCCAGTTTGATGAAGTTCTTTTTTAGAGTAATTTTGATGAAGTATTTGTTCTATACTTTTGTCATTATTAATACAATCCAGCGCAGTTTCTAAAATATTAATTTCATTTTCTGATGAATTTTTTTTATTTTTTTTATCTAATCTTTTTTGAATTGATTCTAAATCTGCTAGTTTCATTTCAGTTTCAATAATTTCTAAATCTCTTATAGGGTCAATGTTTGGATTAACATTTTGAATATCATCAGACTCAAAGCATCTAATCATATGAATAATTGCATCTACCTCTCTGATATGAGATAAGAATTTGTTACCCAAACCTTCGCCTTTAGAAGCACCTTTTACCAAGCCTGCTATATCCACAAATGAAATTGTAGTATTTATTTTTTTTTTTGAATTTGAAATTGAAACTAAATTATTTAGTCTATCATCAGGAACCGCCACTATTCCAATATTTGGATCAATAGTACAAAAAGGAAAATTTTCTGCTTGAGCTTTGCTTGAATTTGTTAGTGCATTAAATAAAGTAGATTTTCCAACATTGGGCAATCCAACAATACCACACTTAAATCCCATTTATTGATTATTTACAGTACTAGAAAATAAATCCAATTTTTTATCAATTAATATTGGCATCGACTCAATTATACTTTGAATAACTTTTTCTAATTTTATTTTTTCTTCATCTGTGAAATTTGTTAAAACAAAATCTGATACTTCAATTTTAGAATCAGGTTTGCCAATACCTATCCTCACCCTAGAATATTCTTTACCTATAAATTTATCTATAGATGCGATTCCATTATGACCAGCACTGGATCCACCAAATTTTGCTTTTATCTTTGTAAAATCTATATCTAAATCATCATGAAAAACAATTACATCTTCAGCATTAATTTTAAAATACTCAATTAATTCTCTTATACAGATTCCAGAGTTATTCATAAAAGTTAGTGGTTTGATTGCATAAACTTTTTTATTTGAGATATTACCAGTAGTTAAGAGACCTTTAAATTTTGGTTTTTGTTTTGAAAGTCCAAATTTTTGATTTATTGCATCTATGATTTTAAAACCTATATTATGCCTATTATCATTACTGTCAGGAGTTGGGTTACCTAACCCTACGAGTAAAATCATAAATTAATTTAAATTTTAGAAATATTCACTATTGATAATTTATTTTTTTTCAGAAGGAGCTTTTTGATCTTTTTTCTGTTCTTCCTTACCTTTTTCTCCCTTAGGATCTTTCTCACCACCTTCTGAAGTAGCTTCTTCAGCTCCTTCAGCTCCCTCGGCTGCTACAGCTCCCTCGGCTCCCTCAGTTCCCTCAGTTCCTTCAGCTCCTTCTACGGCAGGTTTTTCAGGTTCTTTGAATACTGTTGGCGCAGCAACTGTTGCTACAACGAAATCTCTTCCTTGAATAGTTGGCGTTACATTTTCAGGCAAAGTTATTGAAGAGATTTTTATACTTGTTCCAATTTCTAAACCTTCAAGATCAACAACTAATTCATTGGGTACATTTTCGGTTGCACATTTTAATTCGATTTTTCTTCTTACTATATTTAGAACACCACCTCTTTTTAGGCCTGGAGATTTTTCATTATTTATAAATCTCACTGGAATCTCTATTATTATTTTTGCACCTTTTACAATTCTTAAAAAATCTATGTGTATTGGATCATCAGTCAAAGTATCATAGCTAACTTCTCTTGGTAATACTCTGATCAACTGACTATTAATATTTAAACTAATAATATTCGATAAAAAATTTTCTTGCTCAATTAAATATTTAACTTGTTTTTTTGATAATGATATTTTCTGATTTTCTTCAGTTCCACCATAAATTATTGCAGGAACCTCTCCCTTTTGGCGCAAAGAATTAACTTCACCTTTAGATTTAGTATTTCTAATTGATGCTTCTAAAGTATTCATAAAGTGTCGGTTTTTTAACTTATGATTGTAAATTTTACAAGTATTTTATTTGAATAAATCAGAGACAGAAGTAGAGTTTGATATACGTTTAATTGCCTCTCCTAATAAAACAGAAATTGATAATACCTCAATATTTTTAGCTTTTTTTATCTTATCTGAATTATCAATTGTATCTGTTATAACCAATTTCTTTATCTGAGATCTTTTTATTTTTTCAACTGCCTCTCCACTTAAAACTCCGTGTGTAATATAGACATGAACTTCTTTTGCTCCCCTATTAATTAATGCTTGTGCAGCATTTACAATTGTTCCTCCAGAGTCAATAATATCATCAATTATTATACACGTTTTATTTTTTACATTTCCAATAACATTCATAACTTGAGATTTACCTGGAGCCGGTCTTCTTTTATCTATAATTGCAATTCCAATATCTAATTTTCTTGCAAGAGCTCTAGTTCTCTCAACTCCCCCAACATCTGGCGCAACACAAATTAAATTTTTACCTTTTATATTTTTTTTTACATGTCTTGAAAAAATTGGAGTAGCAAAAAGGTTGTCAACAGGAATATCAAAAAATCCTTGAATTTGACCTGCGTGCAAGTCGACTGTTACAACTCTATCTGCTCCAGCCTTAGTTATTAAATTTGAAACTAGTTTCGCTGATATAGAGGTTCTTGGTGCCACCTTTCGATCTTGTCTTGCATAACCAAAATAAGGTATTACTGCAGTAATATTTTTTGCTGAAGATCTTTTTAAAGCATCAATGCACAACAAAAGTTCCATTAGATTATCATTTGCAGGCGAACTTACAGATTGAATTAGAAAAATACTATTACCTCTTATATTTTCTTTAATCTCTATATAAATTTCTCCATCAGAAAATTTTCTGATACTTGAATGGACTAATTTTGTTTTCAAAAATTTTGATATTTTAAGACTAAGGTTTTTATTGCTATTTCCTGTTAGAAGCTTCATTTGTGAGATATTCTATTTAATCATAATTATTGAAATATTTCTACCATAATCATTAATTTTTTTATTTAAACTTCTTCTAGCACTAAAAAAATTATTTTTTGGATTAAATGTATCCTTTTTAATTATTTCAATATTATTGATTCCTAGATTTTTTAATTGTCTAAAAATATAGCCTTTTAAGTCAAAATAAATTTTATTTTTAACCATTTTAAAATACTTTTTATTTTTTATACTTTGTCTTAAAAATTTTGTTTTAAAATCATTTTTAATTTCGTAGTTATTTTGTGAAATACAGGGCCCTATTACAGCATATATATCACCTAACTTACTTCCTCTCTTTTTTAAAAATTTAACCATTTTTTCTCCTATTTTTTTATATGCTCCTTTCCAGCCAGAGTGAACAGCTCCTATAATTTTTTTTTTAGGATCAAAAAATAGAATTGGTGCACAATCTGCTGTTAATATTCCTATAGGCATACCTCTAGTTTTAGTCACCAATCCATCACCAAATAATTTTTTTTTTGGTAATTTATTTATAAAATAAATTTTGCTGCTATGTAACTGATTTAATAAAACTAATTTTTTATTTGTACCGATTTTTTTTGATACAATTTTTAAATTTTTTCTTACATTTCTTCTACTATCATTTGAACCCATTCCACAGTTTAAGCTTTTATAAACTCCTGAAGAAACTCCACCTAAATTATTGAAAAAACCATGCTTTATAATTTTAAATTTTTTAAATTTTTTAGATTTAATCAAGTCAAAATCCTACTTTAAAATTTGTTTTCTTGTTTGTGATTAACATAACTTTAAATAAATTACCCATCTGGCTCTTATCAATCAATCTTTTTAACCGGTAATAAATATCTGCTTTTTTTGAAAAAGGTAAGTTTCTTGACAATATTTCTGCTCTTTGCTGGATGCCAAGATTAATCAAAAAATTTCTCTGAGTTGTTATTCCCTGGCATTTAAGTTTTAAAATATTAGTAATTTTTTTCAGCAATTTAAAATTTAATTTGTAAGTAATGTCGGAATTTTTAAATTCTTTAAACAAGTTTGATATAGCATGTTTTTTTATTGCAATTAGTGTATCTTTCATTGAACCTTCCAAATATCCATAATCAATAATTAATAATGCCCCTTTATTGTTAATTAATTTTTTTGAAATGTCTTTTAAATATTCTAAAGTTTGAGGAGAATACTCAATAACTTTTTGGTTTTTTGAAATTTTAAAGCCAATTTTTTTTTCTATTTTTTTTATGTTTGAATCTAAATTTATAAAGCTTTTGTTATTATTTTTATCCATTATAACAAATCTTTCTAACCATTTATTTTTAATTTTAAAAAATTGCTTCACAGGCAATGCATCAAAAAATTCATTTGCAATAAATATATTGTTACCTTTTTTTATTTCGTTTAAATTTTTTATCCATTTAACTTTAAAATTTTTCAATTTTTCTTTTTGAATTTTTTTTAAATATGGGCTTTTCTCTAATATAATAAAATTACAAGATTTATAAAATTTTGGAAAATTTTTTAATGTACATATCATATCATAAATCATTTGCCCATTTCCCGATCCTAGTTCTATAAGATTAATTTTTTTTGGACATTTTAAATTTTGCCAAAGCAATATAGTCCATATCGATAGCATTTCAGAAAAAAGAATTGATACATTTGGTGAAGTTATGAAATCACCTTTTTCTCCAAAAGGATTATTTTTCATATAATAACCGTCTTTTGGATTGTATAAAGCTTGATTTATAAATTCATCTAGTGCAAATATTTTTTTATTTAAATTCATTTTTTTTATAAAATAAAAATAGGCCAAATAGAAAAAACAAAAAGCTTAAAAACTGTCCCAATGTTAAATTAAATAAAATATAACCAATTTGAATGTCTGGTTCTCTGGTAAATTCAATAAAAAATCTAAATATAGAATAGAAAATTAAAAATAAAGCGGATATTAAGCCTGGAGATTTGTATAACTGTTTTTTAAACATAAAATTTAATATAAAAAATAATATTATTCCTTCAAAGATTGCCTCATAAATTTGAGAAGGATGTCTAAAAACATTGTCAATTTTTTCAAATTTTACAGACCAAAAAATATCAGTCTCTCTTCCATAAAGTTCAGAATTTATAAAATTAGAAATTCTTCCTAAGAAAATACCTATTGGAGCAGACATTGAAATTAGATCAAGAAAGAAAAAAGGGTTTATATTATTTTTTTTACTAAAAATATAAGTTGAAAGTATTACTCCAAGCAGACCTCCATGAAATGACATTCCTCCTTCCCAAATCATGAAAATCTCTAATATATTTTTTGAGTAGTAACTTAAATTATAGAAAACTACATATCCTAATCTGCCGCCTAAAATTACACCAATAATTATATATGAAATTAAATCGTCGAATAAAATTCGAATTTTTTCTTCTTTTATTAAAAATTTTTTACAATATATCCAGGCAAGTATTATTCCAAAAATATACGATAAAGAATACCATCTAATTTCTAAAGAAAAGAAATTAATTGCGACTGGGTCAAAATTGTTGATAAACATATTGTAAATATAATATTTTAAATTATTAATAAAATATATGTCTAAATCTAGATTTGTTATTGATAAATTTGCCAAACTTTTTGAGCAGGGTCTTTTGAATTCAAAAGATTTGGGCAATGAAATTCTAAATATATTAAAGTCAAAAAGAGATGAAATAGTATTTAAAATGAAACTAACTAGCAAAGATGAAACTGATATTTTGAATAAGAGAGTAGAAAAATTAGAAAAAAAGATCGAAATGTTAGAAAAATTAAAAAAGAAAAAAAATTTTAAACGGGCAAAGAGATCTTAATTTTTAAACCACCCATCTCAGATTTTCCTAACTCAATATTTCCTCCATGTGACCTAACTATATCTGACGCAATAGAAAGACCTAGGCCAACACTAGATTTTGTTTGGTTTCTACTTTTATCGATTTTATAAAATGGTTTAAATACATTTTCATATTCAGAGGTAGGAATACCGGGACCATCATCTTCAACAAAAATTAATACACTTTTTTTTATTTTTTGTTGTTTAACTTTAATATTTTTTGAAAAATTAATTGCGTTATCAAGTAAATTATTAAGACATCTTTGTATAAGATTTTTTCTTCCACTAAAAAAAACATCATTTTCTTGATCTATCAAAATATTATTGCTTTCATATTTTTTAACAGTCGATATGATTAGTTCAGATAAATTAAATTTTTCGCTTTTTTCTCTAAAATTTGATCGAGAAAATTGCAAGTATTCATTTAGCATTTTTTCCATTTCATCAACGTCTCTTGATAGTTTATTTGTAATTTCTTTATCTTTTATAAAAGCTAGCTGAAGTTTAATTCTTGTTAAAGGTGTTCTTAAATCATGACTAATTCCAGAAAGCATTTCAGATCTTTGATTTAAATGTCTTAGAATTCGTTTTCTCATTTTATCGAATTCTAATCCTGCTTTTCTTATTTCTAATGCTCCTGAAGGCCTATATTCTTCTACATCTTCTCCTTTTCCAAACTTTTCAGATGCTTCTGCTAATTTAGTTATGGGTCTTGTTTGGTTTTTTAAAAATAATATAGCAATAAATATTACAAGAATAGCAGGCAGAGTTATCCATAATGCAAATATTCTTGCTGATGAACTTGTTACTCTATCCCTGGGTACTAAAAATTTAAAATACCCAGACTGATATTTAATTCTCAAATCGATTAATTCTTTATAACTTGTAGTATCAAACCAAAATTTTTCAGATCCAAATCTTGATTTTAATTCTCTTCTAAGAGTTCTATCAATTGGACTAAACCATCTTTCATCAAAATCATAATTAAAGTTTTCATCTTTAGTGAATTCTATGTTTAAATCTTGGTAAAGTGAAAATAGATTAGTAATTTCATCTTTATCATAGTTATCATTATTATAAGCTTCAACAAAAGTACTAATTTCATTTACTAATGCTTTAGTCATGCCCTTGTTAGTTTTGATCCACAAGCTATCAAAAAATACAATTGAAATTGTAATTTGCATAATAATAATTGGAGCAGCTACAATTATTAAACTTCTATAAAATAATTGTTTAGGTAAAATTTTTTTTAAATATCTACTCAATCCATAAAACATAACCTTCTCCTCTAAGCGTCTGTAAGAATTTTGGATTTTTTGGATTTTTTTCAATTTTTTTTCTAAGTCTTGTAATAATTACATCAATAGATCTTTCTTTATCTAATTTTATTATTTTCCCAATTTCTTCTCTCGAGAAAGATTTTCCGGGAGAGTTAATCATAAACTCTAAAATAGTTTTTTCTGTATTGTTAATTTTATATTCTTTTTTATCTTTAAATATTAAATTTTTACTTAAATCAACTTTCACACTCCCAAATTCAATTAACCTTTTAATATTTTTAGATTTTGTTTTGTTTAAAATATTTTTTATCCTCAAAATTAATTCTTTAGGCTCAAAAGGTTTTGCAAGGTAATCATCGGCACCAATTTCTAAGCCATGAATTCTTTCTTCTGCTTCCCCCTTAGCTGTAAGTAAAATTATTGGAGTGTACAATGTACTTTTGTTCTCCATTGTAAATTCCAATCCACTTTTTCCAGGCATCATTATATCTAATACAATCAAATCAAATTTAATTGTATCCACTTTTTTTTTAGCATCTTCCGCACTAAACGCAGTTGTGACTAAATAATTATTTTCATTTAAATATTGTTTTACTAGACTTCTAATGCCATCGTCATCATCAACTACCAAAATATGAGCTTTAAATTTTTTCATTAATTATTTTATTTAAAACATTGTTAAAATTTATTACTTCCTTTGAGCTAGAAGTTAATAGTGCATTATAAATTCTTTTTTTTTGTACTTCAAAAACTTCATTAAATAATTTTTTTCCTTTATCATTCAAGTAAACATGCTTTAATCTTGTATCTTTTTTGTCTTTTTTAAAATCAATAACTTCTATTTTTATCAAATCTTTTATGACTCTGTTTAAGCTCTGTTTCGTTATTTTTAGTTTTTTTAAAAGTTCAGATATAGTTATGCCATCATATAAAGAAATTAGGTTAATCACTTTATGATGAGCCACTCCAATAGAATATTTATTTAGAACTTTTTTAGCATCCGAAAAGGTTTCTCGGTAACTCATAGAGATTTTTTCGATGAATTCTTTTAATTGATCATCCTTTAAATATAAAAGTTCTTTCATATTGGTAAGTTATATTGACATATTCTACATACAAAGATATTTTTTTAAATAAATTAAATCTAAAAAATTAAATCTAAATGACACCTTACGATAAACGAGAAGGAAAAATCTGGTACAACAATGAGCTAGTTGATTGGAATGATGTAAAATTACATGTTTTAAGTCATGGCCTCCATTATGCCAGCTGCGTATTTGAAGGATTAAGAGTTTACGATGGAGAAATATTTAAATTAGAAGAACATACAGAGAGACTTTTTCACTCAGCAAAAAGAATGGATATTAAAATTCCTCATTCTGAAGAAGAAATTAATAAAGCAACTAAAAAAATTGTTTCAGTGCAAAATGTTCAAAATGGATATGTAAGACCGTTTGCATGGAGAGGTAGTGAAATGATGGCGGTGTCTGCACAAAAAACAAAAATACATGTAGCAATAACCACATGGGAGTGGGGAACATATTTTGATCCGAAGTTAAAAACAGAAGGAATAAAACTTAATATTTCTAAATGGAGGAGGCCAGCTCCAGACACAATACCTTGGGATACTAAGGCTTCAGGACTATATATGATCTGTACACTTTCGAAACACGAAGCAGAAAGAGATGGCTATACAGATTCATTAATGCTTGACCATGCAGGAAATATAGCTGAGGCAACTGGTGCAAATATTTTTTTTAAAGACAAAAATGGAGAATTGCATACACCAATACCCGATAGTTTTTTAGATGGAATAACAAGAAGAACAGTAATTGAAATAGCAAAATCTAAAAATATTAAAGTTAATGAAAGAAAAATCTCACCAAAAGAACTTTCAAGTTTTGTTGGATGTTTTCTAACTGGCACTGCAGCAGAGGTAACTCCAGTTTCTAAAATTCTTGAACATGATTATAAAGTTTGTAATTTAATTTTAGATTTATCTTCTAGTTATGAAAAATTAGTTAGAAAAAAGAAAGCAGCTTAATTTTTTTCATCCTCAGATATTGCGTGATCTATGCCTTTTCTTAAATATTCATAACCAGTATATAAAGTAAGAAATGCTGACAACCACAGCAAAACTATACCTATGGTTTGAGCATTGTAATCTTGAAAATTAATTATTTTATTTCCCGTTTCTCCAGTTAATAAAGCTGAAATTGCAACCATTTGCAAAAATGTTTTAGCTTTAGCAAGGCTTGATACAGGAAGATTAATTTTACCTTTTGCTAAAAATTCTCTTAATCCAGAAATTAATATTTCTCTAGTTAAAATTATTATTGCTGCAATTACTTCATAATTTTTTATAGTTCCGTCCATTACCAACAAAATTAAAGCTGTTGCTACTATAATCTTATCTGCTATTGGATCTAATAATTCTCCTAATTTAGATTCTTCTTTATACATTCTTGCTAACAAACCATCTAAAAAATCAGTAAATGAAGCTAAAACAAATAATACAAATGGTATTACGTCTCCATATAAACCTGGCAAGTAATATGTAAAAACAAATATAGGAACAATTATAATCCTACCAATCGTTAAATAATTTGGAATTTTCATTCGTGGAAAAAATTATATATTTTTTTTGCAACTTTTTCTTCAACTCCTTCAACAGTTTTTATCTCATCTAAACTTGCGGATTCAACTGCTCTTGCTGACCCAAAATGATTTAATAATGCCCTTTTTCTCATAGATCCAATCCCTTGTATTTGATCTAGGAGTGACTTTGTTATTCCTTTTTTTCTTTTTGCCCTATGTGCACTTATTGCAAATCTATGGGATTCGTCTCTTATTCTTTGAAGAAAAAAAAGGGTAGGATCATTTTTTTCAAATTTATAATCTTTACCGTTATGAAAAAAAGTTTCATTTCCACTATTTCGGTATTTACCCTTTGCAATAGCTATAACCGGTATATCGTGCAAGCCTAACTCATTCATAGTTTCTCTAGCTGATGAGTATTGTCCTTTACCTCCATCTATCATTACCAAATCTGGGAATGATAGAAAATTATCTTTCTCTTGAATTGCTCTTTTAAACCTTCTATTTAAAACTTCTCGTATCATTCCATAATCATCTTGCTCGTTATCTTTTTTTTTTATATTAAATTTTCTATATCTTTTTTTAATAAACCCTTCATCTCCAAACGCAATTAAAGCTCCAACGCTATTAGTTCCCTGAATATGACTATTATCGTAAACTTCAATAAGACTTATATTTGTTTCAAGATTAAACTTTCTTGAAACAGATTCAAATAGTTCTTTGTTATTTTGACTTTCATAAAGTTTCCTATTCAAACTATCTTTTGCATTTTTAATTGCTTGGTTAATAACTTTTAATTTTGATCCTTTTTTTGCAACAGAAATATTGATTTGCTTATTTTCTTTTTTAGAAAGCGTTTTTTCAATTAAATTTTTTTCTTTAATATCTTCTGATAGTATTATTAAAGATGGAACACTTTTATTTTCATAAAATTGAGAAATAAAAGAATTTAAAATATTGCTCAATTTTTCATCTGGATCATGTTTAGGAAAAAAAGCTTGATTGCCCCAATTCTGTTTAGATCTATAAAAAAAAACTTGTACACATGTTTTACCTGACTCTTTGTATCCAGCAATTACATCTGCTTCTACTAAGTTTGCCTCATTAATTTTTTGGGAAGACTGAATAATATTTAAAGCTTTAATTCTATCTCTCAATATTACTGCTTTTTCAAAGTCTAAATCTTCACTTGCTTTTTCCATTTGATTTGAAAGATTTTTTTGTATTCTTCTTGATTTACCTGAAACAAACTCTATAGCATCTTCAACTGATCTTTTATATTCTTCTTTTTTAATATAACCAACGCATGGTCCAGAACATCTTTTTATTTGATATAAAATACATGGTCGTTCTCTATTTTTAAAAACAGTATCATCACAAACTCTTAAATGAAAAATTTTTTGGATCATTTTAATAGTCCAATTTGCTGAGCCCGCAGATGCAAATGGACCAAAATAAAATCCCTCTTTAGTCTTTTTGCCTCTATGTCTTTTTATTTGTGGCCATTTATCTTTGTTTCCAATAAAAATAAATGGAAAAGATTTATCATCTCTTAAAAGAATATTAAATTTGGGTTTAAATTTTTTTATTAAATTCGCCTCTAAAAGTAAGGCTTCACTTTCATTAGAGGTAGTTGTTATTTCAATTTTTTTAGTTTGAGATAACATTCTTTCTGTTCTTATTATATGGTTTTTTTCTGCAATATAGCTTTTTAACCTGTTTGGAAGATTTTTGGCTTTTCCAACATACAATATTTCATTTTTTGAGTTGAGCATCCTATAAACTCCAGGAAGTTTAGGTATTAATGGAAGTTCTTTTTTAATTGCTTCTTTTCCTAATTCAGAACTAATCATGACTTCTTTTTTTAGAAATTTGAATTCCTACTGATGAACAATCTTTCATTATTTCTAATTTTTCAATTTGAAGACTAATTTTATCAATTCTTTTATCTTTAAATAGCTCATCAAAAACGTCTTCAGCTAGTGTTTCTAGAAAGTTATAATGTTTATTTTTAACTAATTTCTTAATTAATCTTACAATTTTAGCATAGTTTACAATTGATTTAATGTCTTTGTCATTTGATGGTTTCTTATCTTCATAGTTTACATCAAGCGTGAACTTTACTTTTTGAGGTTTTTCTTTTTCGAAATCGAAGTACCCAAGTTTTAAATCTAATATTAAATCTTTAATTAATACTTTTTTTTCATAGTTAAATAAATTTTTTTTCCTATCTATTTTAACTATTTTAAGATTATTCTTTTTCACTCTTTAGCTCTCATTATGTCTGGTGTTTGCCAATTTAAATTTTGTCCACTATCAATAGCCAATACTTGTCCAGTAATAGAACCATTTTTTATAAAAAAGTCAACTGCATTACAAATTTCTTCTACATCAACTTGTTTTTTAAGTGGAGTAGCCATGTACTGTTTCTTGAAATGTTTTTCCGTTTGTCTTTTATTTTTTATTGTTGGCCCAGGTGCTATTCCATTTACTCTTATATTGGGTGCTAAACTCATTGCACTGGTTTTTGTTAATGTATAAAGCCCAGTTTTACTTATTGTATAGGAAAAAAAATATGGAGTTAGTTTAAAAACTCTTTGATCAATAATATTAATTATATTGTTATTTTTTCCTTTAATATTTTTTGCAAATCCTTTGGATAATAAAGCAGGAGTTCTAAGATTTGTTCTTAAATGACGACCCCAACTAGCAGTGCTAAAATTTTCAAGTTTATCATTTTCAAACAAAGAAGCATTATTAATTAAGCAATCGAAATATTTTAATTTAGATTTAGCATATTTCAAAATTTTATTTACATCTGTCTCTTTGCTTAAGTCGCCTCTAACAAGATAAACTTTAGTTTGTTCCTTTGATAATTCTTTTTTTAGTTTTTCTGCATTAGATTTAGATTTATTAAAGTGTATAACAATTTCTACTCCTGGACCTGAAAGCCTTTTAGCTATAGCAGCTCCAATTCGGGTTGCTCCTCCGGTAATGATTATTTTATTTGCTTCCACTTTTTCTTTCCTTTTTGTGCTCTAGTTCCAGGCATCCCCATTGTTGATCTTCCCTTAGGATAGAGTTTATTTTTAACATCGTACTGTCTTATTTTTGGATTTAAAGTAATTTCTAGCTCTGTACTTTCTAGTTTTCTGATTTCATCTCTAATTTTTGCAGCTTCTTCAAATTCTAAATTAGATGCAGAATCTTTCATTTTTTTGTTCAATGCTTTTAAGTGTTTTTTTAGATTTCCACCTATGTTTGAGCCCTCACTAACTTTTACATAATCTTTTTCATAAACACTTTCTAAAATATCACTAATTTCTTTTTTTACTGTTTTTGCATCAATATTATTTTTTTTATTATAATTAAGCTGTATTTGTCTTCTCCTATCCGTTTCTTTGATAGCTTTTTTTATACTCTTAGTTTCTTTGTCAGCATATAGAATAACTTTTCCTTCAACATTTCTTGCTGCTCTACCGATAGTTTGGATAAGCGAAGTTTCAGATCTTAAGAAACCTTCTTTGTCAGCATCTAATATACCAACCAAAGCACATTCTGGTATGTCAAGTCCCTCTCTTAACAAGTTTATTCCAACCAAAACATCAAATACTCCTATTCTTAAATCTCTCATGATTTCAATTCTTTCAAGAGTATCAATGTCTGAGTGTAAGTATCTTACCTTTATTCCATTTTCGTGAAGGTATTCAGTCAAATCTTCTGCCATTTTTTTTGTTAATGTTGTTACTAATACTCTAAAATTCTTCTCAACAACTTTTTTACATTCATGCATTAAATCATCAACCTGGTTTTTTGCAGGTCTAATTTCTACATTTGGATCTATAAGACCAGTGGGTCTTATTACTTGATCAATAAATTTTCCTTTTGTCTGCTCTAGCTCCCAAGGTCCGGGTGTAGCTGAAACAAAAACTGTTTGAGTTCTCATCATATCCCATTCTTCAAATTTGAGAGGTCTATTATCCATGCATGACGGAAGTCTAAATCCATATTCTGCAAGAGTACTTTTTCTTGATCTATCTCCTTTAAACATTCCATTTAATTGTGGGACTGTTACATGACACTCATCTACAAATACTAAAGTATTATCTGGAAAATATTCAAAAAGAGTAGGAGGCGGTTCGCCTGGTTTTCTACCAGATAAAAATCTTGAATAATTTTCAATTCCAGCACATGAACCAGTTGCTTCAATCATTTCTAAATCAAATTTTGTTCTTTCTTCCAGTCTTTGTGCTTCAAGCAATTTATTTTCGGCCCTATGTTTTGTTAAAGTTACTTCTAGCTCTTTTTTTATATTTATGATTGCTTGCTCTACTGTTGGTTTGGGAGTTATATAATGACTATTTGCATAAATTTTAATTAAGTTTAATTCTCTAACCTGATCCCCAGTTAATGGATCAAATTCTTCGATTTTTTCTAATTTGTCACCAAACAAACTTAATCGCCAAGCTCTATCTTCAAGATGCGAAGGAAAAACCTCAAGATATTCACCCCTAGCTCTAAAAGTTCCTCTATAAAAATTTTGATCATTTCTTTTATATTGAAGAGCGACTAAAGATTTAATTATTTGTTCTCTATTATAATCGTAGTTTTTTTGAAGTGTTAAAGTCATTTTGCTGTATGCTTCAACTGATCCAAGACCATAAATGCAAGATACGCTGGCAACGATTAAAACATCGTCTCTTTCTAAAAGAGATCTTGTAGCCGAGTGTCTCATTCGGTCTATTTGCTCATTAATAGAAGCTTCTTTTTCGATATAAGTGTCTGATCTGGGAACATAAGCTTCAGGGGTATAATAATCGTAATAAGAGACAAAATATTCAACAGCATTATCAGGAAAAAAACCTTTCATTTCACCGTAAAGCTGAGCAGCAAGTGTTTTATTTGGAGCCAAAATTAATGCCGGTCTGTTTGTTGCCTCAATGACCTTGGCCATAGTAAAGGTTTTTCCTGATCCCGTTACTCCAAGAAGAACTTGATTGAATTCTCCTTTATTAGCGCTTTGGACCAATTTTTTTATAGCTTCTGGTTGGTCTCCCGCAGGTTTAAAATCAGATTTAATTTTGAATTTTTTACCACCTTCAAGTTTTCCACTAATTTTTGGATTTTTATTCTGAATATCTGTAATTAAATCTTGATAAGTATTTTCCATATATTAAACAACGTATTAGAATAATTTTATATTTCAATGAGCATAATATCAGATAGTTTAAAAAGGATTAAACCATCACCTACTATTGCTGTTACTCAAAAAGCTAGAGAATTAAGAGCAGCGGGCAAAGATGTAATAGGGCTAGGTGCAGGCGAGCCAGATTTTGATACACCAAACAATATTAAGAATGCTGCTATAAAAGCTATTAAGCGAGGCGATACCAAATATACAGCAGTTGATGGAACGCCAGCTTTAAAAAAAGCAATAATAAAAAAATTTAAAAAAGAAAATAATTTGAGGTACTCAAATGAGGAAATAACCGTAGGAACAGGTGGTAAACAAGTTCTTTATAATGCATTCATGGCAACCCTAAATAGAGGAGATGAAGTAATTATTCCAGCACCTTTTTGGGTTTCCTATCCTGATATGGTTTTATTAGCAGGTGGTAAACCAAAAATTATTAAATGTAATGAGGAGGATAATTTTAAATTAACACCACAAAAATTAAGGAAAGCAATTTCTAAAAAAACAAAGTGGTTAATATTAAACTCACCATCAAATCCTACTGGTGTAAGTTATACAAAAGCAGAGATAAAAAAATTATCTCAAGTATTAATTAAATATAAGAAAATTCAAATTTTAAGTGATGATATTTATGAACATATCACATATGAAAAAGCTAAGTTTTTTACTATTGCTCAAATATCTAGTTTGAAAAATAGAACTCTTACCATGAACGGTGTAAGTAAATCTTATGCCATGACAGGATGGAGAATAGGTTATGCGGGAGGACCAAAAGAAATAATTAAAGCTATTCGCAAGGTTCAATCTCAATCAACATCGAATCCTTCTTCTGTAAGCCAAGCAGCTGCAGTTGAAGCTTTAAACGGAACTCAGAAATTTATAAAAGTAAGATCAAAAGAGTTTAAAAAAAGAAGAGATTTTGTTGTTAGTAGCTTAAATAAAATAAAAGGAATTACTTGCTTAACTCCCAATGGTGCTTTTTATGTTTTTCCAAGTTGCAAAAAATTACTAGTTAAAAAAACAAAACTAAAAACAGACAGTGAATTTGTTGAAAAGCTTTTAGAAAAAGCAAATGTAGCAGTTGTTCAAGGCTCAGCTTTTGGATTAGAAGGTTACTTTAGAATTTCTTATGCAACTTCAATGAAAAATTTAAAAAAAGCTATGGAAAGAATTAAATCTTTCTGTGAAAGCCTAAGTTAATTAGTGAAAACAGCCTTATTATTTGGCTCATCTGGATTAATTGGTGGACAACTACTCAATAAATTAATTCAAAATAATGATTATAATAAAATTAAGATATTCGTTCGTTCAGAGCCAGAGATCAAAGATTCAAAAATAGAAATAATTAAAACAGACTTTAATAATTTAAAAAATCATGTTGAAGATATCAAAGGTGATGATTGTTTTTTTTGCATTGGAACAACAAAACAAAATTCACCTGATAAAAACGAGTATAAAAGAATTGAGCGAGATATGCCCGTAGAAATTGCCAGGATTGCAAAAGCAAATTCAGTTAATTCTTTTGTCTATGTTTCATCTGGTTTTGCAGATCCAAAAAATTCAGGGTCCTATTTGAGATACAAAGGCGAAGTTGAAGAGGAGCTAAAGAAATTAAATTTTACAAAACTTGGGATAGTGAGACCCTCATTTTTATTAGGCAATAGAAAAGAAAAAAGATTTGGTGAGAAAATAGGAATATTTTTGTTTAAGTTACTTTCACCTTTATTTTTAGGACCATTAAAAAAAATGAAACCAATTCATTCAGAGAAAGTTGCAAAAGCAATGATTAAAATTTCTAATGGTGACTTTAAACAGCATGTATTTGAGTCTAATGAAATAGTTAAAATTAGTAACTATTAATTTTTTAAACTTTAAAATATTCTTTTATGTCTTTTTGAAACAATAAGTATATAGAAGAAATTTGTAACAAAGTATTTAAACTTAAAATAGATCTTACGGTTAAGGCATTAAATCCTATTTCTGGTATAGGTCCATAAGGAGCAGCAAAACTGATATCTATTGCCCCAATTAAATCAAATAGACCAACTGCATTCCATGACAGTAACAGACCCCATAAGATAGCATTTGGTTTTTTTATAATGTGGTAAACTAAAAATAAAGCAGTTATCCCAATAATAAAGTCACCTACAAAAGGAACTATCCATTCAGATGGTGCAGAACGTTCATTTTCAGTAAAAATCCAAAATAAAAACAAGCCTGATCCAACTGCTCTGAATGACATCCATCCAGTTACAAAAATAATCCAATTTAATTTCATAATTTTTTAGTGAGATAAAAATTTTTCAGCTTCAAGAGCAGCCATACAACCCATTCCTGCAGCAGTTACAGCTTGTCTAAATACTTTGTCTTTAACATCTCCTGCAGCAAAAACACCTGGTATATTTGTTTCTGTTGAGTCTGGTTTTGTTGTTAAATATCCCTCTTTATCCATATCTAATTGATCTTTAAATAGTTGAGTTGCAGGATCATGTCCAATTGCAATAAATAATCCATCAATTTTTAATTCATCAATCTTATTTGTTTTTACATTTTTAATTTTTAATCCTTTAACATTTTTAGGATCATTGTCTCCAATAACTTCTTCAACAACACTATCCCAAATAATTTCAATTTTTTTGTTAGCCATTAATTTGCTTTGGAGCATTTTTTCAGCTCTTAAAGAATCTCTTCTGTGAATTAATTGAACTTTAGATGCAAATTTTGTAAGAAACATTGCTTCTTCAACTGCAGCATTTCCACCACCAACAACTGCAACCGTTTTATCTTTAAAGAAAAACCCATCACATGTTGCACAAGCCGATACGCCAAAACCTCTAAATTTTTGTTCAGATTCAATGTTTAGCCATCTTGCTTGAGCCCCAGTTGAAATTATAATTGAATCTGCAGTATATTTTTGACCACCATCTCCAATTGCTTCAAAAGGTTTTGATTTTAAATTTACTGAAGAGATATGATCTTCGATCATTTCTGTACCTACAGCTTTAGCTTGGTCTCGCATTTGTTCCATTAACCATGGTCCTTGAATTACTTCAGCAAAACCAGGATAGTTTTCCACATCAGTTGTTGTAGTTAATTGTCCACCTGGTTCCATACCAGAAACCATAACAGGTTTTAACATTGCTCTTGCAGCATAAACCGCAGCTGTATATCCGGCTGGACCAGATCCAATTATTAACACTTTTGTGTGTTTAGTTGGATTTTGATTCATATCAAAGCTATATAGTAATTAATGAGCAAATTAAAAGGGTTATTATTGACTGAAGGAATGCATGGCATGATAAGCCAAGTTGAAGGTTTAGCAAAAGCTTTAGATATCGAATTTACTCACCAGAAAGTTGAACTAAATAGTTTTTGGAAAATGATTCCACCTAATTTAACTCCTGTCTCAAACGTAGTTTTTAAAAAATTTGATGTTCCAGATTTTGATATAATCATTTCCTGTGGAAGAAAAAGTGTAATCCCTTCAATTTATTTGAAGAAAAATTCAAATAAAAAAATTTTTAATATACATATTCAAGATCCTAAAGTTTCGCTAAGTAATTTTGATTTCGTAATTGCCCCAGAGCATGACAGTTTGAATGGAAAAAATGTTATTACATCAAAAGGAGCCATTCATTACTTAACTTTGGATGAGATTAAAAATAATCATAGCTATCTTGAAGAAAAACTTAAAAAAAATAAGGATTATTTATTATTAGTTTTAGGAGGCCCTAACAAATACTATGACTATGATGATCAAAATTTAATAAATATTTTTGATAAAATTAAAAAAATTTTGAGCACTAATAATTTGCAAGCCATAGTAATTCCATCAATGAGAACTCCGAAGAGAACGATAAACTTAGTAGATGAATTATTAGGCAAAGAAAATCTTGTAATTACTAATATTGATAAAAAAGCTTATCTCTCCGGGCTATCATTGGCGAAATATATTGTAGTAACATGCGACTCTACTTCAATGATATCTGAGGCAGCTATTACAGGAAAACCCATATATATTGCAGATATATCAGCTAAAAAAAATGATCAAAGATTTAAAATGTTTAGGGAGCTATTTAGTAAATTAAATATAACAAAAAATTTAAATGAAAAACTTGAGATTTGGAACTATAAAAGCTTAAATGAAACAACTAGAATAGCAGAGGAAATCAAAAAACAATTATCATAATGTCATTTTTAAATTCAATTGAAAAAAAATCTAAAAAGTTTGAAAGTCCTTTTATTCATTGGGAATTAAATGAACCTTTGACTGAAGGACAGGTTAATGAGATTGTGAAAGCAGATATTGCTAACCCTATTGAGTATAACCTTAATTATGATGGAACTAGAGCAATTGATGGAGGTGAAGGAAAATTTAGAGAAGGTATTTCTGATGGAGGAAAAGCTTTAAAATTTAGGTGTTTTATAACAAAAGAAAACGCCAACAAATTTCCAAATTTAACAAATTTTATTCAAGAACTTCAAAATAAAAAAACTTATGAAAAAATTTCAAGTCTAATTGGAAAAGATTTGTCTAATTCATTTGTTAGGGTTGAAGTTATATGTGATCGAAAAGGTTTTTGGTTAAAACCACATTGTGATATTAAAGAAAAGCTAATTTCATGCTTACTTTTCGTAAATAAGTTTAATGAAAACGAGGATTTGGGTACTGATTTTTACGATAGTGAATTGAAAAAAGTTAAAACTCTTCCTTATAGAGATAATTATGGATATTTTTTTTCAAGTGGGCCAAATACTTGGCATGGAATGGAAAAAAAAGAAATTGTTAAAGAAAGACGTTGTCTTCAAGTAAATTACGTTACTTTTAAAACTGATTGGAAAGTAGAAGATTAAATTTCTTGTAAAGATTTGACTTCTATTTTTTTTGTTTTTAATGATTTGATAGCCTCTAAAAAAGCATACGCAGTTGACATATTTGTACAATAAGGAACTTTATTTATTAAAGTTGACCTTCTTAAAGATGTAGAGTCTTGAATACGGTATGCACGTTTTCCACCCCCAGTATTAATTACTAATGCAATTTTTTTTGAATTTAATACATCAATTATGTGAGGGGAACCTCCGCTAACTTTATTTATTTTTTTACACTTAATGCCATTTTTTATAATTCTATTTGCCGTTCCTTCCGTCCCGCACAATGTAAAGCCCAATTTTATTAACTTTTTTGCCAAGTCCACTCCTTCATTTTTGTGTCTATCTTTTAAAGAAATAAATGCCAGTCCTTTAGTTGGTAGAGAATTTTGTGAAGCCATTTGACTTTTGGCATAAGCTAGGCCAAAATCTTTATCTATTCCCATTACCTCTCCCGTCGATTTCATTTCTGGACCCAACAAAACGTCAACATTTGGAAATTTATTGAATGGGAAAACAGCTTCTTTAACAGCAAAAATATTTTTATTTTTATCTTTTAAATTAAATTTTTTTAATTTTTCTCCTGCCATTATTCTTGAAGCAATTTTGGCTAGAGGAATTCCTTTTGCTTTAGAAACAAAAGGTACAGTTCTACTGGCTCTTGGATTAACTTCAATAATGTAAATTTCATCATTTTTAATTGCAAACTGAACGTTCATAAAACCTTTAACTTTTAATGCTAATGCTAATTTTTTAGTCTGATTATTAATTTCATCAATTAATTCTTTTTTAATAGCTACCGGAGGCATACAACAGGCTGAATCACCAGAATGAATTCCAGCTTCTTCGATATGCTGCATAACTCCAGCAACAAAAACATCTTTACCATCAGATATAGCATCCACATCAACTTCCATTGCGTTATTAATAAACCTATCAATTAAAATTGGGTTATTTTCTGCAGCCTTAAATGCTTCTTGAACAAAATCTTTTAGTTGGTTTTTTTCATGAACTATTTCCATGGCCCTGCCTCCCAACACATAAGAAGGCCGCACAACAAGTGGTAAGCCGATTTCAGAAGCTATTTTTATGGCTTCATCATATGTTTTAGCTATTCCACTATCCGCTTGTTTTAATTTTAATTTAATTAAAAGTTTTCTAAATCTGTCTCTGTCCTCAGCTAAATCAATTGATGAATACTGAGTACCTATTATTGGTAAAGAGTTATCATGAAGAAATTTTGCTAATTTAATAGGAGTTTGGCCTCCAAATTGTGCAATTATTCCTATTAAATTTCCTTTTGATTTTTCTTTTAAAATTATGTTGTGAACATATTCTTCAATCAAGGGCTCAAAATATAATCTATCACTTGTATCGTAATCAGTTGAAACAGTTTCTGGATTACAGTTGATCATTATTGTTTCAAATCCAGCTTCTTTTAAAGAGTAGCTTGCTTGGCAACAACAGTAATCAAACTCAATCCCTTGGCCTATTCTATTAGGTCCACCACCTAGAATAATAATTTTATTTTTTTTAGAAGGATCTGCCTCACATTCTGTATTTAATGAAAAATTTCTTTGATATGTTGAGTACATATAAGGAGTGAAAGATTTAAATTCAGCTGCACATGTATCTACTTTTTTAAATACAGGTAAAACTTTTAAAGCAATTCTTTTTCTTCTAACAATTTTCTCTTTTAAATTAGTTAGTTGAGATAATTTTTTATCAGAAAATCCTATTGACTTAATTCTATTAAATTCATTAAAGTTTTTGGGCAGACCTTTTTTGGAGATTTTATTTTCTTCATCCACAATCTCTTTAATTTGCTCTAAGAACCAAGGATCTACTTTTGATAATTTGTATATTTTTTTTAAATTAATTCTTTTACGTATTGCTTCAGCAATTAATAAAATTTTATTAGGGATATTAGTCTTAAGTTTTTTTTCAATCTCATTCTTATTTAAATCAAAAATTCTATCTAAACCTGAAAAACCAATCTCCAAAGATATTAATGCTTTTTGCAGAGATTCCTTAAAATTTCTTCCAATTGCCATTGCCTCACCAACTGATTTCATCGAAGTTCCTAATATTGCGGGTGAACTAGAAAATTTTTCAAAAGTAAATCTAGGAATTTTTGTAACCACATAATCTATTGTAGGTTCAAAAGATGCGGGGGTAACTTTAGTAATCTCATTTTTTAATTCATCAAGGGTGTAACCAATAGCTAGTTTTGCTGCTACTTTTGCTATCGGAAATCCAGTTGCTTTTGATGCAAGTGCTGAAGATCTAGATACTCTTGGATTCATTTCTATAACTACCATTCGACCATTTTTCGGATTAATGGCAAACTGAACGTTTGAACCTCCAGTTTCTACTCCAATTTTTCTTAAGCACGCAATGGAAGCATTTCTCATAACCTGATATTCTTTGTCAGTAAGAGTTAAAGCGGGCGCAATTGTAATAGAGTCTCCAGTGTGAATCCCCATAGGGTCTAAATTTTCAATAGAGCATATTATGATGCAGTTATCTTTTTTGTCTCTAACAACTTCCATTTCGAATTCCTTCCAGCCCTCCAAACACTCTTCTACCAGAACTTGGTTTACTGGTGATGCATCAAGACCTTCTTTGACACGTTTCAAAAAATCTTTTTTAGTTTTGGCTATACCACTTCCAAGCCCACCGAGAGTAAATGCTGGCCTGATTATTGCTGGCAATCCAACTTTACTTAAAGATTTTTTAATTTGTTTAATATTGTTAACGATTTCCGATTTTGGAAGATTTAATCCAATATCACTCATATTTTTTCTAAATTTTTTTCTATCCTCTGCATTAGAAATAGCTTTTGAATTTGCTCCAATTAGTTCAATTTTATATTTTTTGAGTAATCCAATTTTTTCTGCATTGATTGCTAAATTAAGTGCAGTTTGTCCTCCCATTGTTGGTAAAATCGCATCGGGTTTTTCTTTTATTAAAATTTTTTCTAAAATATCTATTGTTATTGGTTCAACGTAAGTTTTATCTGCAACACCAGGGTCAGTCATAATTGTTGCGGGATTAGAATTTATTAATATTACTTTATAACCCTCATCTTTTAATGCTTTGCATGCTTGGGTGCCAGAGTAATCAAATTCGCAGGCTTGGCCAATAATTATTGGACCAGCTCCTACTACTAAAATTTTTTTAATATCTTTTCTTTTTGGCATTTTTTTTTACTAAGTTAATAAATTGATTAAATAAATAATGGCTATCTTGAGGGCCAGGGTTTGACTCTGGGTGGTATTGAACAGAAAAAACAGGTTTATTTTTTAATTTTATTCCTTCAACAGAATTATCAAATAAAGATTTATGAGTCATTTCAACATTTTTTGGTAAACTTTCTTTAACTACTTCAAATCCATGATTTTGACTCGTTATCTCAACTTTACTATTAATCAAATTTTTTACTGGATGATTTGCACCTCTGTGACCCAATTTCATTTTTTTTGTTTTTGCTTTAAGCGCTAAAGCTAACAATTGGTGTCCAAGACAAATACCAAATGTTGGAATATTTTTTTTAATTAATTTTTGAATTATATTTATTGCATATTTTCCTGTTGCAGCGGGATCTCCAGGGCCATTTGATAAAAAAATACCATCAGGTTTTAATTTAATAATATCTTCAGCTTCAAGTTTACAAGGAACCACAATTACTTCACAATTAAAATTAGAAAAATATCTTAAAATATTTTTTTTAATTCCATAATCGATTGCTATAATTTTATATTTCTTCTTTTTATTTTTTTCGAAACCTTTTTCTTTTTTCCAAGTTTTGAAACCTTTCCATATATATTGTTTTTTGGTCGTAACTATTTTTGCTAAATCAAGGCCGTTTAATCCTGGCCATTTAATTGAGCTATTGGTTAATTTTTTTAGATTAAAAATACCTTTATTATTATTACAAATGGTACCTTTAGGCGCTCCTTTGTCTCTTATAAAATTAGTTAAGCTTCTAGTATCTAGTCCAGTTATTCCTATAATTTTATTTTTTTTCAGCCAGGTATCTAATTTTTTTAAGGATCGATAATTTGATGGATTAGTTATTTCAGTATTAAAAATAACTCCTTTTGTCCAAATCTTATCAGACTCATGATCTTCTTTGTTTGTACCGACATTTCCAATATGTGGAAAAGTAAAATTTATAATTTGTCCAGCATAAGATGGATCGGATATAATTTCCTGATAACCTGTTAAAGAAGTATTGAAGCAAACTTCTCCCGTAGCCGTTCCTTGATATCCAATACCAATACCTTTAAATATTGTTTTATTTTCAAGAACTAAAACGCCTGATGATAAATGTGAGAATTTTTTTGAGTTTACTTTTTGCTTTTTGTTCAATTACAACTCATGAGTTAAAGGTTAATACAATAAAACGTATTTTTTCGCAACAGATCTAATATATTTTTTTTAAAATACAATTTGTTCTTTTGAACAATTTTTTCTATACAGTGGATAAAACTGATGGACCTCAAAAATAAAATTAATTTGGATTATAATGAAGCTTTAAAAGCCAAAGATAAATCAAAAATATCAACTTATAGGTTAATTTTATCAGCCATAAAAGATCTTGATATTGCTAATAGATCTGGCCCAAACAAAAAAAATACTGATGATGATGATATTAAAAAACTTCTAAAAAAAATGATTAAACAAAGAGCCGAATCAATTGATGTTTATAAAAAGAACAACAGAGATGATTTACTAAAAATTGAAGAAAATGAGCATCAAATATTATCTGATTATTTGCCCAAACAATTAAGTGAGGAAGAAACAAAGAAAATATGTTCTGAAGTGGCACAAAAACTTGGAGCTAGTTCAATAAAAGATATGGGAAAAGTAATGGGTGAGTTAAAAAAAAATTATTCAGATACTTTAGATTTTTCTAAAGCAGGATCAATTCTAAAGGAGATATTAGGAAAGTAATATTAATTTATGAAATATCCAAAGGAATATTTAGATGAAATTAAAACTAGATTAAAAGTTTCAACTGTTGTTTCTAAATCAGTTAATTTAAAAAAAAGAGGAAAAGAATTTGTAGGACTCTCTCCTTTTAAAACTGAAAAAACTCCATCATTTACCGTTAATGACGAAAAAGGTTTTTATCATTGTTTCAGCACAGCAGAGCATGGGAATATTTTTGATTTTATAATGCAAACTCAAAATTTAAAATTTGGAGAAGCAGTAAAATATTTAGCAAATTTAGCAGGAATGCAACCATATACGTTTTCTAAAAAAGATGAGGAAAGAGAAAAACAATGGAATGAGTATTCTGAGATATTTAAAATGTATGTTGAATTTTATCATAATGAACTTTTAAAAAATCAAGATTTTAACTTTGTAAGAGAATATTTAAAAAAAAGAAAACTATCTAAAGAGGATGTATTAAATTTTAAAATTGCTTTTGTTCCCTTCAATGCAAATTTTTATGAAAAAGTTAAATCTAAATTTAGTGAAAAAAATATATTAGACACAGGTTTATTTTATTTTGATGATAAAAAAAAAATATATGTAGAAAGATTTAGAGATAGAATTATTTTTCCAATTAATAGTATTACTGGACAACCAATAGCACTAGGAGGAAGGACAATTAAAGAAAATAATTATTTAGCAAAATATATTAATTCTCCCGAAACTCCTTTTTTTAAAAAAGGATCAAATTTATATAATTTAGATTATGCAAGAAAATTATCAAACAAAATTGAACATGTTTATTTAGTAGAAGGATATATGGACGTTGTAGGTTTAAGAAGTAAAGGAATAGAAAATGTTGTTGCTAATCTTGGAACTTCACTTACAGATAGACAAATATCAGTACTAAATCAGTTTTATGATGATTTAATAATTTGTTTTGATGGAGATGAGAGCGGCTATAAAGCAGCACTAAGAGCAGCAGAAAGTTTAATAATAGAATTAAAACCTGAAAAAAAAATCTCTTTTTTATTTTTACCAGATAAAGAAGATCCAGATAGTTTTGTAAAAAAAAATGGTAAAGATTTTTTTGTTGAATTTACAAAAGAAAAAAAAATATCAATCCACAATTTCATATTCAATCATTACAAAAATGATACAAAAAATGACCCTTCATCCCTAGCAATATTTGAAAAAAAAATTAGATCTATTGCATATTCAATAAAAGATGAATTTATAAAAAAGTATGTTTTAGAGTTTTTTTTGGACAAAATAAGCTTACTTACTCCTAATGCAAACAGAAAAAATAACAAAAATTTTTTTAAACAGGCCAAATCCTTAAAATCTACTCAAAAACATTTTAATGAAACAAAAAATTTAAGTTCAATCGAAATTAAAGAATTTTCTTTTTTATACTTAATTATTAATAATCTAGTTTTAGTAAAAAATAATTTAAATTTACTTGAAAAAGTGAAATTATTTTCAAATGAAAATAAAATTATTTACGATAGTTTAAAAAAAATACTTCTAAACGAAAAAGAGCCATCAATTAATAATTTATCTCTAGATCCCCAAATTTTAGATAAAATTTCCAAATTTGCATCAATTAAACACATTTTAAATAAACTAGAAAAAGATGAATTTAAAGTTTTAGGACTGCTAGAAGAAATTATAAAAGATATAAAAAATTATGAACTTGAAATTAGAATAGAGGAGTTAGAATCGAAATTTTCTAAAGATTTAAACGAAAATACATTTAATGAAATTAAAGAATTAAAAAAAAAGCAAAAAATCAATTAAATCAATCAATTTAAATATGGATTTTTTCAGATTTCTCACTATATAAGAATACCGAACTTTATTGCTGTGGAACGAATTATAACAAAATCATTTGCTAGACTTATGGGCCGAGGGGTTCATAGGGGTTTTATTACCTACGAAGAACTAAACAAGTCTTTGGGTAAAAGAAATTTATCAAACGAAAATTTATCACAAGCATTTATACATATTTTAGATGGTAAAATTGCGTTAGTTGAAAAAAAATCTGATTATAAAATTTTAAGAAAGAAAGAATCCTCATCCAAAGAAGAAGGCAAAACTATAGAGAAAAGTGATGATCCCATAAGAATGTATCTAAGAGAAATGGGAGGAGTGGAACTTTTATCTAGAGAAGGAGAAATTGCTATCGCGAAAAGAATAGAGGCCGGCAAAGATGTTATGTTAAATGCTTTGTCACAAAGCCCAATTACTGCTCAACAATTTTTTGAGTGGAATGAAAAACTACAGAGTGATGAAATTTTGGTAAGAGAAATAATTGATATTGACACAAACTATACCGAAGATGAAGATACCGGAACAAACAATAAACAAAAAAAATCAGATGCAGAGGGAGGAGACGAAAATTCTGGAGAAAATCAAGATACTTCAGATGATGAATTTAACCCAACACTTGCAGCAATGGAAACTGAAATAAAACCAAAAATTTTAAAGACAGTTAATAATCTTACAAAAGAATACAATAAATTAATTAAATACCAGGAAGAAAAATTACAATGTGTGCTTAATTCTCAATTATTTTCTCAATCCAAGGAAAAAAATTATAAAAAAATTGTGGAAAATATTCTTGAAAATATTAAATCATTGCAACTATCACCATCAGTTCTTGAAGAACTAGTGCAAAAGCATTATTTGGAAAATAAAAAAATAATTTCTTTAGAAGGAAATTTGTTACGACTTGCTTTACAGAGCAAAATATCAAGAGATGAATTTATAAAGTTTTATATAGGCAATGAAATAAATCCAAATTTAAAAGCATTTTTAGGAACAAACGAGGTTTGGAAAAAATTTTTACAAAAAAATAAAGATGAATTTAAAAATATAAGAGAAAGATTAGTAGAAATAAGTAAAAAACTTGGAATTTCTGTTACTGACTATAAAAAGTTAGTTAGCAGAATTCAAAAAGGTGAAAAAGAATCGAGAATAGCTAAGAAAGAGATGGTTGAAGCCAACCTTAGACTGGTAATTTCGATTGCTAAAAAATATACAAATAGAGGTTTGCAGTTTTTAGACCTAATTCAAGAAGGAAATATTGGTTTAATGAAAGCAGTTGACAAATTTGAATATAGAAGAGGATATAAATTTTCAACTTATGCAACTTGGTGGATAAGACAAGCAATCACCAGGTCAATCGCAGACCAAGCCAGAACTATAAGAATACCAGTTCATATGATTGAAACAATTAACAAAATTGTTAGAACTCAAAGATTGATTTTAAGTGAATTTGGTAGAGAGGCAACACCAGAAGAATTATCTAAAAAGCTAAGAATGCCACTAGACAAAGTAAGAAAAGTTTTAAAAATTTCAAAAGAGCCTGTTTCTTTGGAAAAACCTGTTGGAGATGAGGAAGACAGCAGTCTAGGAGATTTTATTGAAGATACAAAAGCATTAGCGCCATTAGAGCAAGCTATCAAGTCTAATTTAAGTGAAGCAACAACAAAAATTTTATCTACTTTAACTCCTAGAGAGGAAAGAGTTTTGAGAATGAGATTCGGCGTAGGAATGAATACTGATCATACTTTAGAGGAAGTTGGATTGCAGTTTTCTGTAACTAGAGAAAGAATTCGACAAATTGAGGCTAAAGCACTTAGAAAATTAAAACATCCTAGTAGATCCAAACAACTAAAAAGTTTCTTAGAAAGTTAAACCTTCGGGCCGTTAGCTCAATAGTAGAGTACTGCATTGACATTGCAGGGGTAGTTGGAGCGTAACCAACACGGCCCACCAATTAAGATTTATCTTTAATTGATAACTAGATAAAAATGATATAATTAATTAAATAATTTTAGGGCCTGTAGCTCAGTTGGTTAGAGCAGTACACTCATAATGTATTGGTCCCAGGTTCGAGTCCTGGCGGGCCCACCATGAATCTTTATTCTTTTTCTACAAAAATTTTAAGATTTTTTAGTAATGCATTTATATCGCCATCATTACTCTGGATAATTGAATAAAATTCTTGCTTTTGAACTTTAGCTAAACTAACACCTTCAATTATAAGGTCGATAATTAGAGGATTTTGAGGATCTTTTGTAATAACTCTCCAATCAACTTTTACCTCAGGCTTATCGTCTGTAGCTATAAGAACGCTTGAGACCATTGTGTATTTATCGTTTAATTTTTTTTGTGAATTTACTATAATTTTTGGATCTGAATATTGAGCTAATCTACTTGCAAATGTTTTTAAAAAATATTTAGTAAAAATCTCTAAATATTCTTCTTTTTTCTGATCTGAAATATTTTTCCTATATTTACCAAGTGAATAAAATCCAATTCCTTTTATATCGACTGTCTTTAATGCAATTATTTTTAATTTACTAATTTTAAGATCTTTACTTAAATTTTGGTCCAAAGCCTTGGCCGCCTTGTCCACTGTTTCCTGAACAAAATCCCTAGGTTCAATACAAAATGCATTAGATATAAAAAATAAACTTAAAATTGTAATTGATAATAACTTGATAGCTTTTTTAACAAGCATTATATTTGAATTTATTCGATTTCTTCCCAGTCGCTATCGTCTTGAGTTTGCGTAGCTCCGGTTGCATTAAGTATTCTTTTTCGTCTATCTTGTAGATATAAACTTTTTACTGAAGCATAGAAATCTATAGAATTTTCTTCAAGGTTATTTATATCATCAAAGTTTTTAGCTCTGAAATCTACGCCCCCAGCTCCTTTTGAAGCATAATAATCAAAATTTGAAAAGTAACGAGTGTCATTTCTAACCGTAACATTATACCAAGCATCTCCACCCATATAATTTCCTAAAGATCCGATAGCATCTCTTGCGGTAGATGGTCCAAGCACTGGAAGTACCACGTAGCATCCTTCGCCAACCCCCCATTTGCCTAATGTTTGTCCATAATCTTCTTTTTCATAGCTATTTAATCCCATAGCAGATGCTGGATCAAATATTCCTATAATACCAACAGTAGTATTTACCACAAACCTTAAAGTATTTTTTCCCGCGATACCTAAATCTCCTTGAAGTACATTATTTGGAATTGTTAAAAGAGTTGATAAGTTTCCAACAAAGTTGCTAGTACCAGTTCTTATAGGAGATGGTAAATGCCTATATCCTTTTGCCAAAGGTTCAAAAATTAATCCATCTATTGCCTGATTAAATGCAAAAATTCCTCTATTTAATGATTCAAAACAATCTTTAACTTCTCCATTAGTATTTTTAGATAATTCGTTTTGACCATCACTACC